>JAKBNO010000015.1 GCA_021831005.1 Thermoplasmata archaeon | reverse complement strand
GTGGTGCTTCGCATAACAGTAGCGGGAGTCGAACCACCCCTTCATCTCTCTCCTGAGGTCTATGGGTGAAGGGATTGTTCCTTCACCCTTCCAGTGAATGTAAGATTTCATCACTCCGTATCTTATTGCTTCCCTCATGTCTCTGAGGTAGAGAAGAATGTTGTCGGATGGAGAGTAGTACCACCATATGGTTCTCTTTGATCCGGAAGACTTCCAAGGATGAGCCAATGTTTCAATATCCTCTCTTCCTGGATATAAGGGTTGAGTACCCTTCTACCAAATGAAGAAAATGAAAAAATGAATTTTCTCCATTAAACGCAGCAATAATGATTTCAAATCATTCAACAGCATCGTACAGTCTTTGGTGGTAACAGTTTAAACCCTCGATTCTATGGAATTCGGAATGCGGCAGTTTTTCCGATAAGATCTTCCCCCATCTCGCGTCAAAGATGTAATCTTCAGACCCCCAGATTACTGATACAGGAACTTTGATGTCCCCAAGGAATCCGTCGTCGACGCTCACACCATCGTTGCTTACCACACTCAGGATGTCATCTATCTGAAACGGGAAAGAGGGATTGTAAGAAGAATTCTTGTCGAGAACGGAGTTCAGTCCGGTCCCGAATTTCGCGTCATCTTTTGGAATAGTTCCAGCAGAATCAATTAGCACCATTCTGGTCGGTCTCAACTCGGATAGTGCAAGTCTCATTGCGACCAGTCCCCCAAATGAGCTGCCTATGACTGAGTATTCTTGTAACCCTAGATAGTCTAAGAGTTCCATTAAGGATCTTGCCTGAACATCTAAGAGTTGGTTCAGTCTAAGATTTTCGGATCGTATTTTCGGCATTTCAGATCTGCCGTGTCCAAAGAGATCGACGATGATTAGATCAAAACTGTCGTCTAAAAAATTCAATAGCCTTCCCCATACTTCTGAGGATGCAGTGAAGCCATGAATGAGCAGCAGACCGTTTCTTCCAGTTCTTCTAGTGTACGAGATCTTTCCTGCAGAACTGACATAATAGAACTGATCCACAACGTTGATGTTTTGCGACCGTTGAACATTTTGGTAGACCAATTATTATGAGTAAAGCGGAAATCACAAGCGTTAAAGAACTCTCTATCGTGGCGAAATGCACTTCGAAAATGCGTGTGTTTACGGAAGAGGGTGGATTGATGCTTACTAGTTCACTCGGAGAAGAATTCCTAAGCACGGGAGTTTAGGCTCTTGTCAAGGACCTGACGCTGGGTATCGACTTTTTGGGTTGAATTTATTAACAACAGACATATCTTTATCAATGTCAGAAGTTCTTTTGTTCCCATCCGAAGATTGGGTAAAGGAATACTGCAAACGATTGTCTGAATCTCCTGATTATAACAAGACTGGAAAAGGGTGGAAGGACCCGATCAAATTCAAGATGACGGAACTCGGCGACTTGAAGAACAGCATACCATATGATTCCTTCATTCTGAATCTTCACGACGGAAAATGTGACGGATCGGAAATGGTGTCGGATCCG
Source organism: Thermoplasmata archaeon (assembly GCA_021831005.1). Classification (GTDB taxonomy): domain Archaea; phylum Thermoplasmatota; class Thermoplasmata; order Thermoplasmatales. The sequence goes on along the minus strand of JAKBNO010000015.1, from coordinate 8,100 downwards.
AACAGGACCGCTTCGTTCGAGCTGACTGCCACATACACAAACTGGAAGAAGATAATTGGCGGAAAGATAAATCCAACTCAGGCTATGCTGACAGGGCAGATGAAGGTAAGAGGAAACATCGCCCTTCTATTGAGATACGCGTCTGCGGCAATTGCAATGGTAAAAACGGCCCAAACGATCCCGACGAAGTATGTTGGGGAAGAATGAGTTTATTCAAGTTTCCTCGAACCCTTTACTTCCAGAGGGACATTATCGACAGCCTCCAAGACATTCTGTTGAAGGAGGGGATAAGAAAGGTTCTAGTAATTACTGACAGGAATATACTGAACAACAATGGCAAAAGGATTGAAACTGCTCTTGGCACAATCGAAAGAGAGTACTTCACAGAAGTCCTACCAGAACCATCCATCAAGCAGATACAGGCTGCCTTTTTGAAGCTCAAGGGAAGGGAGTACGATGCTGTTATAGCAATAGGCGGAGGGAGCGTGATTGATTTTTCGAAGGCTATGGCGTTGATCGTGTCGAACCCTCAGGCGGACATCGGAAGCATAAGTCCCTTCGAGAGCCTTGATCTCAAAACTAAGCTGGTAGCGATTCCTACAACTTCTGGGACCGGGAGCGATGTTTCGTTTGGGGTAGTACTATCGGATGATGATGGGAAACTTGCGATGGGAAATTATGAACTGGTTCCGGAAATAGACATTCTGGATCCCTCTTTGACTCCGGTCGACAGGAATATAATAGTTCCAACTGGAATAGACGCACTTGTCCACTCCTTTGAAGCCATCGCATCCAACACTTCGAACGTGATGACAGATGCTCTTGCGGAGAGAGCGATAGAGACTATACTATTCAATTTAGACGGAGCGATAAGAAATGAGGAGCAGGCGAAGGACCTTATGCACATAGCCGCGACGATGGCGGGCCTTGCATTTTCCAACAGCGGTACAGCATCTGCTCATGCTCTTGGGCACAGTTTCGGTGCAACCTTTCACGTCACTCATGGTACCTCAGTTGGCCTGTTCCTTATTCCATCCATTGTATTCAACTCGCAGGACCCTGAAACAATGAAGAAGTATCTGAGGATCTGCAAACTGTTTGGAGTTGATGATATGGATTCGCTAATCAGGAAGATCGAAGAGTTCTTCAGAAAAGTGGGACAGCCGTATCGCGTCAGGGAACTCGGAATAGAGGAGCCAGCCTATATGTCTAAGCTGGAACAGCTTGTAGCTCTGTCCATGAGGGACAGCGAGCTCGCGTTCAATCCTGTCCTGGCTGGGGAAGAGGACCTGAAGAAAATTTTTGTAAACAATTATTGAACTCTTAAGGAACCACGAAGTTTACTCCTTTTTCAAAAAGAGAAATGCTAATTGGAGTATTTCCCACCACTTCACCGTCCATTTCTACTAGGTTTCCTTTTCCCAAGAAATGGAATGCCTTTCCCCTGAATTCATAAGAAAAATTCTTTTCAATATATGTGCCGTTCATGAGGTTCTTTAGACGCAAGAGCGTTGTTAACTTTGAAACTGGTTTCAGGATATGGACGTCTAGATTACCATCGCTAATGATTGAACCTGGAGATGCAAGCATTCCGCCGCCAAAATATTTTCCATTCGCCACAATGACTTCTATTGTGTCCATTTCCTGAAGTTTATCCAACTCGAATTTCACTCTGAACCTCTTGAGCTTCATTAACACGGACAGGACTCCTATCAGGAACGAGTTTTTTCCAGCCTTTCTGTGTGAGTTGACATACTTCATTACCTCTGCACCGAATCCAATCTCCAGGATATTTATGAAAGTACGCGAAGTTCCAGTTTCATCAAAAGTGACATTTGCAAGATCGACTTTCTCCGTCCTGCCCGACTTCAGAACCTTGAGCGCATCTTGGATGCTTCTTATACCTATGCTCTTCCCGAAATCAGAGCCTGTACCTAGCGGTATCAGGGCAACTCTAATCTCGGATCCCGCCACTCCATTTATGACCTCATTCAGTGTTCCATCTCCGCCGCAGGATACTATTGTATCGAACCCCTTGAGCGCCCCATTCCTTGCAAGCTCGGTGGCGTGTCCAGGTCGCTCAGTCAGTACACACTCGTGTTCTGGAAAATTTGATTCAATCTCCTTTTCAATCTCTGGCCATTCCTTCCCGGCATTCCCGTTTCCTGCAGAGGGGTTTACAATGAATAATAATTTCACAACCTTAGAATCCGCTAGAAATTAAATCTTATTCCAAAAATGTATTCACCTTGGTGGTATGATTCCAGGAACCAAAGTGTCGTCAGGGTCAAACTGAGATTTAATTCCCTGTGCCACTTCGTACATCTTGCCCTTGTAACTCTTCACGTACTTCGACTGAGCTGTACCGATTCCGTGATGATGTGAAATTGAACCACCCTGCGAAAGAATGTTCTCCATGATTCCATCTCGAATCCTTTCCAGCGCCTTCTCTCTATTATCACTTGAATAGAAGAGGAATGTGAAATAGAGGGCAGAACCGGTTACATACTGATGTGATGAATGACACATGATCAAACCCTGTAGTTTCAATTCCTCTAAGATTTCGTGGAATCTCTTCTTTGTTGTTTTGTGTATTCTGTCGAGACCGTCCCATTTAGCGGAAGTTTCAATCGTTTCTGCTATTATTCCCCTCTTGAGTAATTCATTGTACATGTATGGCCTTGAATACCTTTCACGGTACCAAAATTTAGGGGGAACCGACCCGAGACTTGCTCCGCCCTCAAATTTGATTTCTTCTTTCTTTTCACTGACGGCTATAAGTAAGGCACCCGGAATTCCGTGTGTCCTGAAAGAGACGTACCTCTTGAATAAATTTGTTATGAAATTGTCCTCTATGCCCATGAACGAAAGCTCTGTTTCTTCCTCGTCAGAGAGCCGGGAAATCATCGGAATTTTGTCGTTGGATAGTCTTTCTCTGATTGCGGCAAGCCCATCACCGAAGGACTTGAATATGTACGAGTTGTAAAAGAGACGTTCCGGTTTATTGTGAACCTTCAACCACGCCTTCGTGACGATCCCATAGGCACCCTCGCTTCCAACTGCAATATCCGAAAGTCTGAAGAATGCAGATTCACCAGGGACAACGTGGTCCTGATATGATCCTGTAGGCGACTCCATTCTTAAACTGATTATCATATCTTTGATTTTACCATATCTGTTTGATTCCTGTCCTGCGGCATTTGTCGCGATCCACCCTCCCAATGTGGAATAGAAAAATGACTCAGGAAAATTGCCCATGGTAAGTCCATGCTTGGACAGTTCTGCCTCTATCTCCGGTCCCTTCAACCCTGTTCCCGCCTCAAGTATGTGATTGGTCTTGTCGACAGAGAGAGTTTTCAATTTTTCAAGATCAACGCTCACCGAGTACTTCTTGCTTCCGGAAGGAGACACTCCTCCGGTGACAGTGGTTCCTCCACCAAAAGGAATTATTTCGAGCAATTTGTTTCTTGATTGCAGAAGGCGCCTTATCTCATCCTCGTTAGGATATACAACGGCGTCGACAACTCTGAAATCCTTCTTTTCGATTAGTGGAATGTAGTCCTTCCCACTTCTTCCAATGGAATGTTTCACTCTTTCAGATGAATCAAATGATGTGTTCTCGGGAGAAACGCACGAAGCAAGTATCCCTTCTAATTCTTCTGATTTCTTGAAATTATCGACTTCAGCATATCCGGACCAAAGAATCTCATCCTCCTTTAGTCCTACCTTGTTCCTTATGTAATCCAAAAGGGCAGACTTCATATCGTATTCTTCCTTGTCGCTCCCCCACAAGGCATACATCCGGTCGCCCATGGATAGATAGTTCTTCACTGTATATCTCGGTTTCTGGAGTATAGTGGCAGGAAGAGTCAGTGCATGAGGAGAAACCAGAAGGGTCGAAAAAAGAGTTTATATAACTAGCGCATTATTGTTCGAACTACATGCCATGCAAATGTAAGTCATGCGGAGAAGTGTTTCCCAGCGCTAAACAGAGAGACGCCCACGCTTCAAAGGAACATAAGAAATCCTAAGGAAGAGGCGTCTTTTTCCCTTAACTACAATCGTGGTAATCAGCAGAGATCACGATTACTTCAATCTTTACTAACGGTAATTGCAACGAAGAAACGGTCAATCTTAGTCTATATAGATTCCAACGATAAGGACAAAAAATTTGTAGTCCTTCCTTAATCTTTGATTGTGAAATTCCTGACAGTCCTACCTGAATTCATTCCTTCTTCGTCGGTGAAAGACACAATAAACCAGATTCTGCCGGAGATGGAAATAGTCAACAATCTTGAGTTTGAGAAGAACGACGCTGATGTCCTTGTGGCAACTACTTTCACTAGACTCGGAAGGAAGGAACTGGAAAAGTTTCCGAACCTGAAATATCTGCAGATAGCGAGCACTGGAGTCGACAACGTTGACCTATCTTACATCAAGGAAAAGGGGATTACGATCTGTAACATCCCGATTGCAAACAAGCAGAGCGTGGCCGAGCACGTGATTGCATTCATCCTGGTATTTCTGAAAGACATGGTTTTCCTTAATGCCGAACTTAAGGAGAGGAAGAGCTGGCCTATATTAACAGGCTCGAGGGACCTTGAGGGTAAGTCGGTTGGCATTCTTGGAATGGGAATGATAGGGGTGCAATTGGCCAAGAGACTCCTGCCATTTGGCCCATCCCTGCTTTATTATGACGTAAGGCGCCTGAGTACAGATGAGGAAGAGATGCTTGGACTAAACTACGTCACATTCGACGAACTCCTTGCGAATTCGGACGTGATTTCCGTTCACATGCCCCTGACAAAAGATACCAGGGGTCTGTTCGATGAACGGACATTTTCCAAAATGAAGGAAGGTGCGATATTCATCAATACGTCAAGGGGAGAGATGGTTGATGAAAATGCACTGATCAACGCAGTCAAGAAGAAGGGAATCAAGGCGGGAATCGATGTCTATACAAAGGAACCTCCAGATTTTGATTCGGAACTTTTCAAGCTTGAGAACGTTATTTGTTCCCCCCACATAGCGGGTGTCACTGCAGAAAGCCAGCAGAGATTTCTTACAGAAACCATCTCGAATGTCTTGAGATATGCTCAGGGCATAGATCCTCTCTACAGGGTGGAACTTTGAGGGGATATGAAGTCTTTGCAGGTGCAATCAAATCACTTGATTTGCTGCCCGTATTTGGGAACCCGGGAACTACTGAACTCACTTCACTGAAGGCAGTCAACGACTACATCCTCACGCTACACGATGGGTTATCTGTGGGGATGGCAGATGGCCTTTCTCAGCTCACTTTTTCTCCACATCTTGTGAATCTCCACACGATCCTAGGTCTCGGAAACTCAATGGCGTATATCTACTCGGCTAAGATGAACTTCTCTCCAGTTGTCGTGACTGCTGGTCAACAGGACCTGAGACACATGTCGATGGACCCGCTCCTTTCAGGGGATCTCGTAGGTTTCATTGGAAACAATGTAAAGTACAAATACGAATTGAAGAACTCCGCTGAAATCACGGATGTACTGAGGAAGGCCAAGATCGAGGCAATGACTCCACCTATTGGTCCCGTATTCCTCTCAGTACCAATGAATTTGATGGATGAAGAGACGTCATTCACGGAACCAGAACCTGCAAGCTTGAATTACGATGTAACAAATGATGAAGCTGTAAATGCAGTCGCTGAACTCATCAACAATTCCAAGAACCCAGCGCTTGTTTTTGGATGGGAAATTGACCTGTTCGGTGCGTTCAAAGAAGCGGAGAGTGTCGCAGAGAAACTCGGATGTCCTGTGTACGGAGAGCCCCTTGCTCACAGAGCTCCCTTCAACTCTTCTCATAAGATGTTTGCGGGAAATCTCCTTCCTGGAACCACCCTTATAAATCTCAAACTGCTACAAAATGATCTGGTCGTTTTTGTTGGTGGAGATGTAATTCTGTATCCCTACCTCCCATCTCCCCTGCTCGAGGGAAAGAAAGTTGTCTTTGTGGGACTCAACATCAAGCCAAAGGTTGGAGAAACTTACAAGGTGAACGTAAAATTCTTCCTGAGGGAACTATTGGGGAAGATAGCCAAGAAAGGGAACTACTCCCGACCGGTCGATTTCCAGGCCACAACCAAGATAGCGAATGAGAAGGAGAGAATGGGGGTGACCTACGTGATGAGCAAAGTGAAGATCTTCTTCTCCGATTACGTGATAGTTGACGAAGCCATTTCCTCTTCAACTATATTGAGGGATGTCTTGGGTTATTCACAGGGAAAATATTTCTTTTCCAAGAGTGGTCAGCTCGGCTGGGGATCGCCTGCAGCTGCAGGCATCTCAATGAAGAAGGAAAAGGTTCTCGCGATCGTTGGAGAGGGTTCGTTCATGTATTCGCTTCAGATCCTCTGGACTATCAAGAAGTATAACCTTCCTTTGAAATTCCTCATCCTCAGGAATGGTGGCTATTCCATCCTGAAAAGCTACTCCCTGAGCTATTCCCCGGGGGTCGAAAAGAAGGACTATCTGAGCTTCAATCTGCCAACTGAGAAGTTTGCGGAATCTTTTGGAATTGAGGCCGAGGTCGCCGGAAGAGACCTTGAGGAGCTGAAGTGGCTCGAGGAGGGGAGAGATCCGAAAATGCTTGTGGTTGATGTAGATAGGACTATTCCGAAACTTTTCCTTTAGTTTAATAGCTTAACTAAAGGTAGTGTTCCTGGCAAGGACACGAGAATCACTTGCTACTAAGATTAAGAACAGATGTGCGAATCGGCTCAGTCTGCACCAAATTAATTTAGATCAACTTTCCACTTTATTAAAAAATATTTCAACGGGCGGCTTAGTTATTTTAAAAGATTTATGAAAAAGAAAACACACATCAAGTGCAAAAGGTGTGTAAAAATCTGTAGGAACCCACATCGGGTCATTATACCATGCGATACAGCGGTGGCGCTTAGGGACCATATCCGGTCAGTCATGGGGGGACAATGACTTGCCCAAAGTGTAGTCTTGAAGGCCCACTGAATGAATACGATGATCTTGAACCGAGTGCTGACACGATGAAATCTCGAAAACCAGAACCCGACTTTTTATTATGACTTTTATTTTTGGATCGTTGTTGCGATCGTTGTCTCTATTTTTCTTATGCTGGATTATGGACGAGAAAAGTGTTGTAACAAAGTTTCTTTGAGTTCTTAGAAAAATAACAAGGAGGGGGCAGTTTGTTTTATAGATTTATTCCTTATTGTGAATGCCTAATGCAATTGAAATTCTTAAATCAGTTGAAACTGATATAGGAACTGCAAATATTTATGTAGTCCTCTCAACATACTCAAAATATGCAAGAGACGCCTACTAATCTTGCACCCAGCAACAGGCGATGGCTTGTTTTAATTGGGTTCATGCTTGTCTCGATGTCTTCTCAAATAATTTGGCTAAACTTTGCAGGAATCGTATCCCCACAGATGGAAGGCATCTTTCACGTGGGGTATGGACCGCTAAGTCTGATGTCTGGAGTCTGGCCTCTCGTGTTCATTCCAATTTCCATACCGACGGGACTAATGGTAGATAGGTGGGGTTTCAAGAAGACTGTTGCAACTGGCGCTATAATCATCGCTGTATTCTCCTGGATGAGACTGTTGGGCGGAGGTAGTTTTGTGCTCCTTTTTGTCTTCCAAAGCCTTGCCTCCATAGGCCAGCCATTCATTTTCAACGGAATTTCAAAACTTGCTGGAAACTGGTTCCCTGAAGGAGAGCAGGCTCTTGCAAACGGTATTTCAGTTATGGGCCAGATTGTGGGTATGATACTTGCCCTAGTCCTGGTCCCTATAATGGTTCCAACTGCTACCCTCTCGCTCCTGCAGGCCAACATAATCGTGGTGTCTTTGATAGCTACTTTCTCTGCGGTGATCTTCCTGATTTTTGCAAGGGAGAGTCCGAGTACCTCCGTTACCGGACCTGTCGTTCAGGAGAAGGCTGGTTCCCAACTCAAGCAACTGCTCAAGATGAGGAACATCGTTTTGCTCATGGTCATATTTCTGATCGGGGTGGGAATATTCAGCGGACTCATCCAGTGGGTCGAAGCCATACTGTACACGAAAGGAATTTCTTCACTAGA
>JAKBNO010000044.1 GCA_021831005.1 Thermoplasmata archaeon | reverse complement strand
CTGGGCTGGAAAACTTTCACCATTGATGAACAAGGGAGCGGACAGGAACACGATGCCATTGGGTGTGGTAGACTTCGGAAAAGGCAAGCGAATTATTGCTTTTGTTTTCACATTTGACCCCGGTCAAACGTGGAGTGTTTTGGAAGGAGGCTTTGCGATCAAAACACCGCCATCTAATGCAGTCGTTTATGGACTTGAATTAAAGAAGGTGGGTTCTTTTTGCATAGGGTACGATCCAAGACAAGTTACCGATTATGATAGACAAACCTCTTCCAGCTTGGGAGGTTACTCTCCGAATCCAGATTTCATCAAGACGGTTGAAGTCTCCGTTTCTTCCTATGCTCCGTATGTTCAGTTATTTGCTGGGGACTCTGTAACGGGCAGTCCGTGCACTGGTCAGACCGAAACAGTCATTGAGAGCAATGAAAATGTCGCACCTGGGGACTTTGAAGAAATAATAGCGAACGTCGTCAAGAGAATCCGCTCGTTTTAATTTCCGTCGTTGAAAAAATTAAGAGAGACTATTCCGACTCCTTGACTGACTTGGAAACATAATCGAAAAATTTCTCGGTAATATTATTTGAGGTCCATTCCGCCCTAAGTCTGGTCTTCTTCTCTATCTTTCTCATCTCGGAGAGCAGACTTCTATTGAGGTCCTTTGCACTTTCTCCTTCCAGTTCTGCATTCACCTCTATCAATTCCCCCTTCAAGACTACTTCACCCTTCCCGCCTACGAACCTCTTCACGAGTTGCAAAACTGAATTAGGATTATTGCTACTGACTTGTGCCTTGAGTTTGTAGATTTTAACACTCATCGTAACTCACCCAGTTCTAATTATGTCCAACAATTTCATCCTTTCCGACCGTTCTCATTGTAACAAAATTTTTTTCGTGCTAGATTGGGGAAATCGACCCTACAACCCCAAGAGAAGTTTTTCTATCTCCCGTGATGCATCGCTAAAGTTGTGAATAGTCATATCTGCTACGGTGCTACTGGAATGATCATCCATTTTCAAAGCAATGAAACCCATCTTCTTCGCACCCTCAATATCCCTTCTCTCCGAGTCTCCTATAAATACAACCTTCGGAGGGTCGTGTGCCTCTTTCAAAGCTGCCCTGAATATTCTTGGATCAGGTTTTGGTGATTTCACCATCTCTGCAGTGACGATTGAATCGAAATATTTGTCGATACCAAGAGCAGATGTCGTACGCTCAGTATAGATGTTGTCTGCATCAGTTACCATCACTATTTCGTAATCGTTTTTGGCTCCTTCTATGAAATCAACGAAACCCGGTCGCAGCCTCAAGTTGCGTTCGTGTGACCGATAGTATTCTTCCTCAAAGATTTCCGAAATTCCGTAAAGTTCTGACAGCACTTCGTGATTGATCTGCATGAAGGTTCTGAATCTTGTTTCTCTATCGACGAGTTTTTTCAGTCTCGCTCCAGCGAAGTTTCTTAGTACGTCCTCCTTTAACCGGTACTTTTCCATTATCAGATCGAGCCACAATGACATTGATCTATTCTCAGATTCCACCGTAGTGATCGTATTTGAAAAGTCAAGGAAGATTGCTTTACCTGTGGGCACTTCTCTCGATGCTTGCCTTTGGTAAATATTTTTACCGAGAAGTATTTGAGGAGACATGGCCGGGATGGGGTAGCGGTGCATCCTTGGGGACTGTGGATCCCCGGACCCGGGTTCAAATCCCGGTCCCGGCCCTGAGATAGATTCCAATTGCAAGAAATCAAGGACATTTCTGAGCGTTTACACAAGGCTATTCGAACACAATTTTTTCACTATTTCAAATTTCCACTTTTATAATTACTCGATAATCCAACAGATTTCGTTATAGAGGCAGTATTTAGGAATAATTAAGTTTGTTTTATATTAATAAATTTTGGTGTTTTAGGAGGGTAAATATTCAGCAATGTTTAAGCCAAGTTTTTTCATAGACATTTTTAGGTGATGAATTGACAGAAAATTCTAGTCCCAACAATTCGCCTACTACACCCAAAAAGACCAATAAGAGAACAATCGGAATTGTAATAGCAGTCGTCGTCATCGTAATCATTGCCGGTGTCGTGGCAGGCGTAGTGTTGACTAAACCAAAACAGGGCTCAACTCCTCTAGCAATATCCCCTTCTGTCTCATCTGTACAGACGTCTGTGGGGACGCCGCTTACTTTTACTACTGGAGTGACGACCAATATGCCATTTTCCAAAGCAGTATGGAATTTTGGAAATGGAGTGGAAAAGACCGTAACATCCAATTTGGGAGAAATATCTTACACCTATACAGACCCAGGCAGTTATCTTGTAACTGTCACAGTTTATGCTACGAACGGTTCAACGCTGACAAATGATCAGAGCCTTTTCGGAGTAACGATAATTCCGCCAACTGTCTCAAATGACGCAGCAATTTACGGAGGAATTACTATCAATTTGGCATCAGGAGGAACGACAAATCAGACAATTCCATCTGGGGGATTTGAAAACTTGACATTCTCCGGAAGTCTACTTCTCCAACCCCTAACCGTTGGTTCTTCGGTTCCTGGGGCTCTCAACTACACAATATCATCGTTTGTCTGGAACATAGACAGTGGAAGTTCGATAATTAACGACAACAATACTGGCTTGCCTGAAACAATCAACGTAACCTTCAGCTCCCCTGGAATTCACACAGTTGATCTGATCACAAATACAACATCTGGATCCAGTACAGCTACTGGTGACTATATACTCACGATTGCGGCAGGTAACTATTCAATCTCGTCTAAACCTATCCCTGTAAGCATAGACAAGAACCAACTTGTGAATGCAATATTCTTCTCGGGTGGCCCTACAACATTTGATCCTGCTATTAACTACGACCTGCTTGGTTACGAAGTGTTGAACAACGTCTACCAGGGACTTGTCTATTACAATGGTAGCTCGACATCACAATTCAATCCTGTGATAGCGACGAACATTCCTACCGTTGCAAATGGTGAAGTAAATGCGAACCACACTGTTTGGACATTCTACATCAACACATCAATAAAATTCTCCAATGGAGATTCAGTCACGCCTTACGACGTATACCAGTCAATAGCTAGGACCCTCCTGTTCTCAAATGATCCAGGGTGTCCCGGATGGATCACAGCTCATATAATGCTGCCAGGACCATCGATTTATGGACCATTCAACACGAGTTTCTACTGGATACATCGCGCAATAACCTGGAACAACACCACAAACTCGGTCACTTTCCACTTGATGCCAGCAAATGCAACCTGGCTACCAAATGCGACTGCAACTTACGGTGGACAGAGCTATGGGAATCTGAACCAGACATACCAGATTGAAGATTATGGAGGAGGACAATACTTCCTGCAGATAATGGCTCTCATCTACAACTTCGTATTAGATAATAGCTGGCTGAATGACCACGGAGCCGGTCTAGCAAACACGAGCGCTGCGTACCAGAATTACATCCAGGACGGCAACGAGTCGCACTGGGTCCAGTATCTGCACTACAACACTATGGGAACCGGGCCATATTTGGAATCACTGTACGAACCTGCTCAAGAAACCATACTTACTGTGAATCCATATTATCAGCAAACCCCTGGAAACCCTGCTCCTTCAAAACTGATACCCAAGATAATTCTTGAGTACGAGTCAAACGACGCGACATCAGTCTCCCAGCTAGCCTCCGGATATGCACAGGTAGGGATGAACGCATTTCCACCCTCAGAGACTCAACAGGCGCTTAACCTTGAAAAACAGGGCATACTGAAATCGTTCAGTTTCTCCGAGTTGGCGGCATATACCTGGGTATACAACCTGAACTTAAACGTTTCAGGTGCGAAACTTCTTGATGGACAGACAAACATAGATCAATTCTTCTTCGCAAACCTCAGCGTCAGAAAAGCATTCTCCTATGCATACAACTACACATATGCCATAAATGATGCAAACTCCTTCAACGGAATACCGTTTGTCAGCGCACTGACAGGTCTGATACCTAAAGGCATGCCAAACTATCCAGGCAATTTATCAGCACAGTTCAATCAGAACCAGAGCATCTCTCTTGCACGAAATTACTGGAACCAGACTAACTATTCAAAGACTGGAAAGACTTACTATCTCCCCATAGTTTCGCAGCAAGGAAACCCGCAATTTGATGCGGAGGTAACAGTCTGGATCGCAGCCTTACAGGCAATGAGCGGAGGTCATGTGCAACCCGAACTCGTCGATCTTTCTTCGAACGACATCAGTTCGCTTTCTTCTGCACCAGGCCTAAACCCAATCCCAATCACGGTGCAGGAATGGTTCTTCGATTACCCTGATCCATCCGACTTCGTCGGACCGTTCTACCAGGAATTCGGAATATTCTCCTACCCAGACGGACTTATGCAGGAACCCGGGTTCAACCAGACCACCAATCCGAGCCAATGGGCGAACATAACAGAGATGTGGAACTTGTTTGACAAGGCAAACGGACAGACCAACTACACTGAGAGAACAGCCCAGTACTGGAAAGCAGAAACTATAGCACTCAACCTTTACCTCTATGTTGGAACCGTACAACCACTAGAAGTGCTGTACTACAGTCCTTACATCGTCAAGGCAACACTGGATCCATCCATGCTGACTCCAGGCACACTGGTCTATTACTATATTCAGTACACATAATCGTTTGATCTTATTTTTTCCTTTTTTTTTCATCTTTTCATAACGCTGTTTTTCGGTCCGATTTTAAATGGGAATAACTCCGTCCAATGACTGCAATCGTTATCATTTTGTAGTATCATCTCTTTAATCAACCAATGCACATTCCAGACACGGTCGGATGGCGGGATGAAAATGAAATCGTTCAGATGAAAAAAGGAATGGAATATTCAGCCGTTGCGATAGTAATTAGCAACGATAGGATCGTGATCGAAAAAAGGAGTTCTACCAAGGATGATCCGTGGTCTGGACAGTTTTCACTTCCGGGAGGCCATTACTCGAAAGTTGATAGGGTACTGAGGGAGACCGCGGTGAGAGAGACCTTGGAAGAAACAGGATTGAACCTTGATAAAAATTCCAATTACTTGGGACATTTTGGCCCATTCTCCCCTGGAAACAAACCCAACATGGAAGTCTATGCATACGTATTCGAAATGGAACATCCTACGCCACTGATACCATCGAGGGAGTCAGAGTACATACTTTGGGTTGCTCTCTCCGATCTGGCTCAAACTAACGAAACAACAATACCCGCTTACAGGATCAGGGAAGGACTTATATGGGGACTGACAGCAAGGATCATCGAGAGGTTCATGTTGTTTTGTAAATTGAATACGAAATAATTTTATATTCGCTCTGTTGGAATAGTATATGACAGAGGGTCCGAATCCTCTTCCGTTCGATTCTTTCATGAATCCCGGACTGGGAAAATATTCGAAAGCTTACAAAGAATCAATTGAAACGCCTGAGAAATTTTACGAGGGTGCTGCGTGGATACTTGACTGGTACTCCAAGTGGGACTCCGTTCTCGACAAGAGCAATGAGCCTTACTACAAGTGGTTTGTAAACGGCAAGTTGAACGTATGCTACAATGCTGTCGACAGACACGCCAATGGGAACAGGAGAAACAAGGCCGCTTACATATGGGTCGATGAGAAAGGAAATGAAAAAATTGTCACCTACAGGGGGTTGTACAAGCGTGTTAATGCACTTGCGAGGGCACTTCGTGAGATGGGAATACGGAAGGGAGACAGGATTGCAATTTACATGCCAATGATAATCGAAGAACCCGTGGCAATGCTCGCAGCTGCAAGAATAGGAGCCGTTTTTACCCTGATCTTTTCAGGATTCGGGGCCGAGGCAATTGCGGAACGAATAAACGATTGCGGTGCAAGATTGGTAATAACTGCGGACGGAGGGTACAGAAGGGGTAAGATCGTTCCGCTCAAGGAATCCGTCGACCGTGCACTCGAGCTCACAAAAACTGTTGAAACGGTCATAGTTGTAAAACACACTGGCTCTGAAATCAACGTGGTCGAAGGAAGGGACTACTGGTACCATGATGTCGTTCAGGACAAGGAATTGGTCGAACCAGAGAGGATGGATTCCAACGATCCATTGTTCATTCTGTATACTTCCGGAACTACCGGGAAGCCGAAGGGAGTTGTGCACGGAAACGGAGGGTATGCAGTATGGATCGCAAACACGCTAAAGTGGGCATTTGACCCGCAGGAAAACGACAGATGGTGGTGTGCTGCCGATATCGGCTGGATTACAGGACATAGCTATATCGTATTCGCACCACTGATACTCGGATTGACTTCAATTCTCTACGAAGGCAGTTTTGACTATCCGACCCCGGATCAAATCTGGAAATTGATAGCGTACTATGAGGCGGACATATTGTATACGTCTCCAACGGCAATTCGCGCACTGATGAAGTATGGAGACGAGTACCCAAAGAGCCATAATCTTTCTTCGTTGCGCGTCCTCGGTACAGTAGGGGAACCAATAAACCCAGTAGCCTGGGAATGGTATTATGAAAAGATCGGTAGCTCCCAGTGTCCAATCATAGACACTTACTGGCAGACTGAAACGGGCGGGTTTGTGATAAGTCCGGCAATTGGGATAGGCGTTGCACCACTGAAACCTGGATCGGCCACGCTTCCACTGCCAGGAATAGACCCCGTCATAATGGATCAAGACGGGAAGGAATTGCCAGCAGGGGAGAAGGGGTTCTTAGTAATCAGAAAACCTTGGCCCGGACTGATGATCGGGCTGAACAACGATGACGAAAAGTACAGATCGATGTACTTTGGTAAATTCAAGAATATGTACTTCACAGGCGACTACGCCATCAAGGACAAGGATGGTTATTACTGGTTGCTCGGAAGGGCAGACGAGGTGCTCAAGGTGTCCGGACACAGAATAGGGACTATTGAGGTCGAAGATGCTTTGCTCTCGACTGGAATTGTTGCTGAGGCCGGAGTGTTCGGCAAGCCGCATCAGGTGAAGGGTGAAAGTATAGTCTCGTTCGTGGTGCTTAAGAGTGGAACTACTTCAGAATCACCGGTAGATACGATCAAGAATGGGGTGAGACACAATTTCGGTCCCATCCTTATTCCAGACGAAATACACATAGTTGGTTCACTTCCAAAGACAAGGAGTGGAAAGATAATGAGAAGGATAATCAAGGCGGTATACCAGGATCAGATACCTGGAGATATCACCACGCTGGAATCTGGAGCATCGGTCGAGGAGATAAAAGAAGCTATAGAGAAATTTAGGAAGGAACTGAAAATGGCAAATGACCAGTGACCAAAAGAAAATGCGGATGTGAGGAAAAGCCACTTTCGTCTAAGGTAGGCTAAGACGCAACTCAGAAGAATTTGCCCTATAGCAAATTATTAAATTTCGCAACTAATCCCAAATAGTGCACGGAAAGAAAATTTTAGTCACTGGGGCAGCTGGTTTCATCGGTTCTAACCTCGTCGAATCTCTCGTGAAGGACAATTATGTGGTGGGTCTGGACAACCTCACATCAGGGAAGGAAGAAAATATTCGTGAATTCACATCATCAAAGAACTTCAAATTCAAGAAGATCGACGTGAAGGACAGCGAGGCCCTCAGGAGAGAAATGGAAGGAGTCGATATAGTGTTTCACCTGAGTGCAAACGCAGACGTCAGAAGAGGCTTCGACGATTCCATTGTAGACTTCAGGGAAAACGCGCAGGTCACCCATACTGTCTTGGAATCTATGAGGGTAATGGACGTCAAAGAACTGGTCTTCTCATCCACCAGCGCAGTGTATGGCAACGCAGATGTCATTCCCACACCAGAACTGTATGGTCCGTTGAGACCCATCTCTCATTACGGTGCATCAAAACTTGCAGCTGAAGCTTTCATTTTCAGTTTCTCTAGCAACTACGGATTCCGGTCATCGGTCTTCAGGTTTGCGAACGTTGTGGGGAAGAAGGGAACACATGGTGCGATTGCAGATTTCATCGAGAAGTTATCTAAGAACAAGTCCAGACTGGAAGTGCTGGGGGACGGTACCCAAATGAAATCCTACATTTATGTCGACGATTGCGTCAGTGGAATGATCAGCCTTCACGGGAAAGAGGACGGACTGTTCAATTTGGGCACAAGGGGTAGGACGACGGTTGCGCAGATTGCGGAAATGACGATAGCCAGATTTGCCCCTGGAGCTGAGATCAGTTACGTCGGTGGACCCGGAGGAGCAGGATGGATCGGGGATGTGAAGTTCGCAGGACTTGATATTACTAAAGCTCAAAGGAACGGATGGAAGTACAAGACAGAGAGCAACGACGCAGTCAAGAGAGCAATCGACGATGCAGGGGCAGCCAGATGAAGGTTCCAACGTTCGTTCAATCTCTCGACACCATTATGAAGGGCGGAATACCTGGGGGGAGCTCGGTACTATTACTGGGTGAACCGGGGGCAGGAAATTTTGAGTTTTCACTTACCTCAGCCGTCAACCTCGCCAGGGCGCTAGACGGCAAGATTCCAAGGGGCCTGGAGAACTACGAAGTGGAATTTCCGGAAGGTATTCTGTACGTATCATTTTCAAAGCCGGCCAATGAAATCATTAGAATTCTCACCCTGTCCTTGGACGAATCTCTTGCGGCCAGTTTGAGGAAGAGAATATCAATACTCGACCTCTCACGGCTTTACTACTCACAGACTCAGATACCTTCTTCCTGGATCGGAGGAAACACGATACGGGACAAGGAAAATCTGGTCTCTTCTTTTATAAAGGAAATGGAGAAGGCGGGGAAGAACAAACTGATAATCATAGACTCTTTCACAGACCTTATCACGAGCAGGTATCTCGATGAGAAAACCATGTTTGATATTTCCAGAGGGATTTCCCGGGCCAGCAAGACTTGGAATTCAATAGTATACGTTTTGATGACTGCAAACATAATCGATAAAAGGGCCGAGTATGTTTTGATGGAGATATTTGACGGGACGCTCCTCTTTGAATGGAACAGCTTGGAAAGATCGAGCAAGAGGAAGAGGTACATGTCAATCCCCAGATTTACGGGAGTACTGCCTCTGATTGAGAGGGAGAAGATAGAGCGATTTGACACCGAATTTGATTTCAAGACCGGAATGATAGTACTCAACACTACGAAGGTGAAATGATGGAGAATGTAGACACCGGAGTGGACGGACTAAACACGATGCTAGGAGGAGGGATCCCTTCTGGAAGCTCTACGCTCGTGCTTGGTAGCTATGGCGCTGGTAAGACAACCATGGGCATACACTTTGCACACAGAGGGGCGTTGAATGGCGAGAACGTCGTTTATTTCACCCTTGAAGAGAGGAAGGAGAGCATAATTCTAGCCTCCAAATCATACAACAAGGATTTCACCCCCTACCTAGACAGGAACCTGTTCCTTCTGAATCCCGGCACCGTCGAATTCGTTGAGATGTTGAAGTCTGAGGGGAATTTCAAGGCCAGTATTGAGTCGCTGAAGCCTAAGAGAATTGTGATAGACAGCATATCATTGATACTGATGGTGGCAGAAAATGATGTACTGAAACGGAACGTGATAATCAATCTCTCCAATGCGCTGAGAGATCTGAATGTCACATCTTTCCTCTTGGCGGAATCAAACGTTTCGATTCCCTACTCCAGCAGAGACGGGCTAGCTGAATTCGTTTCAGACGGAGTTATCTCACTACAGAACAGGTACGACGACAACATAGGTTCCACA
>JAKBNO010000068.1 GCA_021831005.1 Thermoplasmata archaeon | reverse complement strand
ATTTCTTCACTAGATGGTGGATTGGTTGGTGCTGGAATCCTGATAGCGGGCATATTTGGAATGGTGATAGTCCCCTTACTGGCTGACAAGTACTCGAAACTGAAACAGATCACTGTAGTAAATGCAGCCATCGTTGTTGTGCTGCTGTTGCTCTTCAGCCTGAGAGTGAACTTGCTGTATTATGCGCTCGTAGGGGCGATACTGGGTTTTGTGCTTCTCTCGCTCGCACCAATCGCACTTCAGATATCGTTGGAAACTGTTGGGAAGGAGAGAGCGGGGACTGCCTCCAGTGTCATATGGCTGATGGCACAGGTGGGTGCGTTGTTCTTCATCCTCATCATGCCAGCATTGAACACACTGCAGATGAGTATTGGGATGATGTTGTCAGATCAGTGGTTCCTTGCCATAGTCTTTACTGGCATTATGATGCTGGTGGCAGCAGTACTGGCATTCATGCTAAGAGATACCAGAAGAGCCGAAAAAATTCCAGATAATACGAGAGGAACCTGAAGTAGAGCAATCGCATCCAAACATAACGAGTTCAGGCTGGATGACTCCTACCTGAAATCCTCTTGTTGTTCTTGTAGTATGCAA
Source organism: Thermoplasmata archaeon (assembly GCA_021831005.1). Lineage (GTDB taxonomy): Archaea > Thermoplasmatota > Thermoplasmata > Thermoplasmatales. Next base: position 9,199 of record JAKBNO010000068.1, on the reverse strand, counting down.
TGAACCTCTGGAATTCGCTCTCGTAGATAGAGCTCTGCCCTTCATCCGGAAGGTGATCTTCAGTGGGTGCAGAGAGATCATTAAGATCTGTGAACTTCAGTTTACCCATACCAACGGCAGCAAGCATCGCGACTCCGTTAACTGTCGAGAATCTCGGATCCTTTACTACCCGGATCTTTCTTCCAAGTACATTTGCAAATATAGACGTCATAAACGGAGATAGAGCGCCTCCACCACTCATGTACAGTTCGTCTATCCTATGACCTGTGAATCTCTCAACGGTCCCCAGGAGCCACTTTGAATTCAGTGCGACACCTTCCATCACGGACCTGATGACATCTCCTCTGCTGTTTTCAAGAGAGAGGTTGAAGAATCCGCCTCTGATGTTCGGGTCCTCTATAGGTGCCCTTTCTCCGAACAGCCATGGAAGGAACATCAGTCCCTTCGAACCTGCTGGAGAACCCTCCACCAGTTCATCGATTGTTTTGTACTTGTCCTCTCCCTTGATATCCATGAAACCGGTGACAAATTCCATGCAGTTGCACGCGTTTTCCTGTTCTGCGGCTATCATATATTTCCCCGGAATACCGCTCGGTAGGGATGCAATGTTGTGAAAAATGTCGGTCTTTTTGAATGGAACATGCGACGATATCCAGGATGATGTGCCCAGGTAGATCAGAGATTTGAAATCGTCAATGCATCCCGATCCCAAGAGCGAACTCGCCATATCACTGCAGCCTGATACCACCTTTACGTCACCAATCCTAAGCTCCTTCCGTAATTCCTCTTTCAGCTCTCCGACTACTTCGGTAGGTTTCACAACTTCCGGTAGTTTGTCCTTTGATATTCCGGCCATCTTGAGGAGTGCATCGTCATATGTTACGTTGTTCGCGTCCCTGTTATCTGTGGACCAGAGCAGCGCTATATTGTCCCAGGAAGCCTTGAACTTCCCTGTGAGTTTGGCTGCAATGAAATCCTTTGGTTCCATGAATTTGTAGGTCTTCTCGTAGACCTCTGGAAAATTTTGCTTGATGAAGAGAATATGGGCAAGGGAGTCTTTACCCGAATGTGCGGGGGCACCTCCTGTTTTCTTCAGCCATTTCATCAACTTGTCGATACGGTACCCTGACACAGAAGGAAAACCGTGGGTCAGTTTGTCTATTTCCTCACTACCTCGAGTGTCCATCCAGATTATTGCGTCCTTCAGCGGCTCGGCATTCCGGTCCACCGGGACCACTCCGGACCACTGTCCCGTCAACCCTATCCCCTTTATCTCCAGACCATCCGATTTAGACACTATCTCTTCCATACCGCCCATTATTGCATCAAACCATTCGTGGGGGTCCTGTTCCGCCCTTCCACCCTCCCCGATATTGAGTCCATATTTCCTGGTCACTCCTCCGTGCGAGACTTTGTCAATGTCCATCAGGGAGAGTTTGACGGAAGAAGTTCCGAGATCAATTCCGACAAATGCATCTTTCATTTTCTGCACCATCGTTCCTATTGGCTGTATAGCCACTCGACAATACTCTTCATGAAAACTTCTGTGGATTCCTTAGGGAGGACAGAAGCCATGCCGTATATCGGAGCCATGGAGGAACTCTTCACCTTTCCATTCCTTACGGAATCTACCGAGTCACTCAGGTCTGCAACAAATCTTTCTTTTGCTTGGTTCAACGTGTGCCTGTGAGTTAGTGCAAGATGGAATGCGGCTGGGTTTGAGAGCCCGTTGAGTATCCAACCCTTCTGTGACATCGATTCCCAGACTAGGTAAGGGTCCATCTCTTCTGAGGTCAGTGCTATGACCCAGAGAGGTTCACCAACCACTTTCAATTCGGTGATTGCTCTGACAGATTTCTTTATGTAATCTCCAACGTCAAGAATTTTCTTCGCTTCCCTCTTGTACCCATCTCTACCTAAGAGGAGCAGGGCGGCCCATGCAGCCACTATCGGAAATCCTGGCCTACTTCCGAGTAGAGTTGGTGTGAAGTAAATACCCCCGTGCCATCCTGTCGCTGCATAGATCTGATTCTGGTAGAAGTCGCCATTCCTGTAAAGCACGACAGATGTCCCCTTTGGCGCAAATCCATACTTGTGAGTATCCATTGAGATGGACGTGACTCCTTCTACTGAGAAATCGAAGTCCTGAAAATTGTATCCTGACTCCCTGACAAAAGGATCTACACCTGAGTTGATAATGGCATCGACGTGCATGCCTATCTTTTTGTCCTCTGCTATCTCTGCCAGTTCCCTTATAGGGTCGAAAGTGCCGAAAGGGAAGTTTGGCATTGAACCCACTATTCCCATCGTGTTCTGATTGACCTTTTCTTTGACGCTCTCGACATTCGCCCTGTAATTCTCGTCAAATCCAACTACAACGGGTTTAATGGTGAAGTACTCGCAAGCCTTGAGGAAAGACGGATGGGCAGTCGATGCCATTATCAACTCAGGTTGTGTGATTCCCTTCTTCTTCCTGAAATAATCCCTGTAAGACTTCATCGCCAGCAGTATGCTCTCAGTTCCTCCGGATGAAACCGAACCTCTGACCCCCTCGTCTCCGTGCATCAACGAGGATGACATGCTCACTATCTCTCTCTCGAATTTTGGTATGCTTGGCCAGATGTCGGGATGAAGCGCGTTAGTCTGTGAAACGATGTGGTAGAGCTTTTCATAGAAAGAGAGAAGCGGCTCGTCTCCATAGTAAACTGCCCCCGAGACCTTACCTGCCTTCCACGGAGTGTTCTCTCTCTCAGAATACTTGGAGAGCGTTCCAAGGATAGAATCTTCTGCAATTCCCTTTTCTGGTATTTTCACAAAATTTGATTCAGGAGAGTCATAAGGTTTTAGGTCTTTCTGCAATTCTCTTAGCACGGATTCAAAATTAATTCCGTCCATAGAAATGGAATTGAGTTGGCCGTATTTTAACCTTTTCAGGAAGGCTATTTTCCTTGCTGGATCGGAAGGTTTATTCTATCTGTTCGCGAAAAAAATTTAAGTGCACTTATCTTTTGGCAGGTTATTAATATTAAATAAACTATAATTGTCTGAATGAAGGGGACGAGCGTAGCCGTTGTTCTTCTTGTTGCGACCGTTTTGATTCTGCCGGTTGTCAGCGGAGCCATTTCAAATAGTGGCGAAAAAACTCCCATCAAACACGTTATAAACATCTATTTTGAGAATCATACTTTTGACAACTTCTTTGGAACCTATCCGGAGAATCCTTCCTCCTCAGATCAATCTCTCATAGCAAACATTTCAGAACCGCAGAATCTGCTTCAAAACACTTCTTTGTCTAGTAGTCTAACTCCGGTCCCTGCAGGCACGTTCAGCACTCCCAATCCGGTCGAAGGATTTACGGCATATCACCTTGATTGGAATCATGGGAAGATGAACGGTTTCCAGACAGGAAGCGGTCCAAATTCAATGACATATTATACTTCGGCCCAGCTAGGACCGATCTGGGACCTTGCCGAAGAGTACGGAATGAGCGATGAATACTTTGCCTCTACTATATCAGAAAGCGCACCTAACACCCTATACTACCTTGCTGGTTTCACACCCGTTTTCAACGACTATGGACCTCCTCCGAGTATCCCGATTGGGGAAACCATATTTGGAGAACTGAGCCAGTACAACATTTCTTGGGGAGTCTATGTGAGCGGAAACCAGAAGAGCTTTGATATGTCTGGTATGATCCAGGGAGTTGACAGTTATTCTGCAAATATCAATAGTTGGAGCAAATTTTCACAACAACTTAGCAACGGTACACTTCCTTCTGTGAGTTACGTATTTTCTCAGGGAGGAAACGGATACGACACCGGTGCACCTGGAAGCATACTGAAAGGGGAGCTGTGGCTTATGTCATTGATAAATTCCATAGAGACGAGCCCCATTTGGAATAGCACAGCAGTCTTCATAACCTGGGATGATCCAGGAGGATACTACGATCAAGTTTCTCCCCCAATTGTTGATGGCCACCAACTGGGCATGAGGCTCCCGCTGATAGTTGTGTCTCCTTATGCAAAGGAGAATTACATATCCAATACCGTCCTGACTCATTCATCCATCCTGGCATTCATAGACTACAACTGGAATATTCCAGCGCTGAACTCCTTTGTCAGTAAAGTGAACGTTCCTCTTGACTTCTTCGACTTCAGTACAGCGAGGAGTCCTATGACTTTTGATTTCGGCAACACGATTTCAGTACCAACGGTCTTGAATTTTAACCTCAATGCGAGTCAAAATTCTTCGAATCTTTCCAGCACCTTCCCCCTTAACCCTCAAGAACCATTTGCCTCGTTGCACTATGCCAACCAAGGGGCGATAAACTATACCCTTTCTGGGAATGGGGTCGGAACCTTTGTCAAAGTAGATTTGACTGTTTCTCCATTTTATTCCTCCCCGTATTTACTCTTGGTACTGATAATTGCTTTCGTCGCAGTGGCCATATTGCTGCCAAGAAGGAGGATTTGAGATGCCGAGTAATTCGATATCCAGGACAATGAAGTTTTTGTCCGGCCTTGCACTTGTGCCCATTCCTGCAGCAATCTTCACTTCTGGAGTGGTTTTAACGTACGGATATGCGTCCGGATTGATCTTCAGCATCGGAGACACGAGACAGCTGATCCCAATCTTCACAGGAATCATAATAGGTTCAATCATCTTTTCTTTGATTGGATTCCTTCTCAAGTCATCCCTGCAGAATCTTCTTTCGCTAACCGTACTGACGGTCATTCTGCTTGTTGCATCCTCTGTAATAATATACCTCAATTCTCTCGTACTGAGCAGCACGAATGCGATGATTGTTTCCCTTTTGATGGGTTCTCCAGCAATGGCAATTTCACAACTTTTAAGAGGTAGGTCTGAAGTCTTTTCCAGGGTTGCCAGACTCGTTTTTGGAGCAGTTCAGGGAATTCTTATCATAGTTTTCATCTTCGTCTACGCTCTCATCTACGAATTACAGGGACAGGTCAATCTCTATCAGGGACCCATGATTTTCTTGGTGGTTTCGCTGGTCTATCTGGCAGTCACAAGGATGGTATTAAGCGGGTCATTCACCACTTTCTTTCCCAAGTGACTTCCTGTTGACCGAATTTCTATCTCTATTTCTTTGGCACGATCAGTTGGTTCGCTGCAATATTTTGAATAGCCAGAAGCACTCAAGTGCTGAGAAATATGGTCTTGCCTTGGATAGTTTTTTTTGACCTTGACGGAACTCTATGGGATCATCTTGATGTTTCAGCCACTTCTCCCCCGTACACAAAAATATCCGCCTCAATTATTTCAGATTCCAGAAGCGTAAGGATGCATCTTCTTCCAGGAGCCGTGGATTTCATAAAGTGGGTCAGAACAAATGGTGGCCTGATCTCCACTTGCAGCTGGAATGAATACGAGAAGGCATACAGGGCACTTGAAGCATTTGGACTTGTAGAACTGTTCGACTTCCAGAAGATAGCCACTCACCCGAAGAAATACGTGTTGATGGAGGAAGTCCTTAAACAGCTCAGAGAAGATGGGAAACCGGTAAGTCCCAACAGACTCTTCTATCTGGACGATAGGGACTTGCACATAAAAGACGTAAAGGCAAGATTTCCTGAATTGACATTCTTTCAAATGTGGAAAAACGGGACCAATTATGAAAAAGTCAAGAAATCCATAGCTTCGAGACTTGCAGAAACTGAGTAACATAGAATTGCAGATCAAACCAAATCTGACGTAACATCCTAAAGATAGGAAGATGGACTTGTGAACGTTTTTGCAAAAGCGTAAATATTTCAAAAATTATCGAAAAAGCATGAACGAGAAACTGGTGTTCCCTTCGGAAGAGTGGATCAAGGACTACTGCTCAAGACTTTCAACGTCAACGGAATATGGCAGACTTGGAAAGGGTTGGCAGGAACCAATTCAATTCAAAGTTGATGACCTAGCAAATATCAACATCAATCTGGAGTTCAAATCGTTCATCCTGAACCTTAAGGACGGAAAATGTGAAGGATATCGACTGGTTGGCGATGATGCGGAAAGTGCTCCGTTCGTACTCAACGCCACTTATTCAAACTGGAAGAAGATACTGGAAGGCAAGGTCAATCCCACCCAGGCGATGCTTACTGGCATACTCAAGGTTAAGGGTAACATGATGCTGCTGATGAAGTACGCAGCAGCAGCTACTGAAATGGTCAAAACTGCCGAATCTATAAGCACGGAGTTCAAAGTATAGACGTACTCTCCCATCGGCCATTTTGGAAGAGCCGTAGGAGAGAGCCGGTCATGCGAAGGGAATGGTAACTCGATTTTGATCGTTTGAAAATTGTATTTATATTCTAAATGGAGTATGGAGTTAAGGTTTAAAGTAGTGCTTCGTACATATACAATGGATAGACCATGATGCTTGGAATTAATTCCAAATACCCCAGCAAAGATGGATATACCGAATCTCTTTTCTTGGTTTATCGGAGGAACTGAAATTATGGTTCAAAATTTTGGAAATTACAAGAATTATGTGGGTGGAGAATTCGTTGACGAAGGGAAGGAAAAGGAAATCATCAGCCCCGTCGATGGTAGCAAGATTGCCAGAGTCATAATGGCAAACGAGGATGTGACGAGACGCGCAATTGACGTTGCTCACGACGCATTCTATTCAAAATGGAACAGGTCGTCACTCAGCCAGCGCAAGGCGCTACTTGAAAGACTAGCCAACCTTGTCCAGGAGAAGTCGGAACTGTATGTTCAACTGGAGTCTGCGAACACTGGCAAGACAATCAGGCAGAGTACTCTGATGGACGTCCCTCTCGCAATAGACCATCTCAGATACTTCGCACACGAAACGGAATTCAAGGAAACGAGGGAAATTTCCCATCCCGAATATCCAGGGACCAAGGGAATAATACAATATGCTCCACTAGGTGTCATCGGGGCAATAGTTCCTTGGAATGTGCCGATAATGATGACCGTCTGGAAATTGGCCCCGGCCATAGTGGCTGGAAACACCATCGTGATCAAATCGTCGCAATTCACTCCACTAACGGCGCTGGAACTTGCAAGAGACATTGACAGGGCTGGGTTTCCTGCAGGAACTGTCAACATAATAGCTGGAGAAGGATCAACTATAGGCGACACGATAGCTAAGAGTCCTAAGGTCAATGCAGTCTCCTTTACGGGATCAACTGCTACTGGGAAGAAGGTTCTGAACGCCGCATCGTCTGGAATAAAGAAGGTTACTCTGGAACTTGGTGGAAAGAGCCCCAACATAGTTTTCGAAGATGCACAACTGGAAACGGCTGTGAAGGGTGCACTTTTTGGAATTTATCTAAATTCGGGTCAACTCTGTGAATCTGGCAGTCGATTGATAATCCAGAAATCTGTCAAGAAAAAATTCCTGGATTTGATGGAAGAGAAAATTAGAAAATTGAACCCTGGAAATCCGATGCAATTTGAGACCGACATAAGCGCTATAACGACTTCAGACCAACTCGATAAAATCAAGGAGATGGTCTCACGTGGTATTTCAGATGGTATTGGAGTCACCCAGCCTTTAAACTTAGAGGGTAGAGTCCCTTCAGGCGGGTTCTATTATCCGCCCACGATACTTTCTGGAATTGAGAAGAGTCCGACGGTATCAAAGGAGGAGATATTTGGCCCGGTAGTAACCATTCGCGAGTTCGAAACAGAGGAAGAGGCGATAGAGATCGCTAATGATACCAGATACGGTCTGGCAAGCGCAGTGTGGACAAATGATGACGACAGGGCAATGAGAGTTGCAAGCCGTATTGAGGCTGGAACCGTGTGGATCAATGACTATCACCTGCTTTCGGCCGCTGCCCCCAGAGGGGGTTTCAAAGACAGTGGAATCGGAAGAGAGCTTGGCCTCGAGGGAATCCTGGAGTACACTCAATCGAGACACATATTTGTGAGTGGAAAGGAAAACGAGTTGAAGGAAATAGCATACGGTTTGCTACTCCCTTAGGATAAAGTGGTGGATTAAAGGAGTCGAAGAAAAGTACAATTAACGACCTGATACCCAAGAGTTTCTCTTTCGGCAGATTACTGGGAGGGCACTGGAAATATTGAACCGATATGAGAAAAACTTAATAGCCCGAAAATGTCAACACAATTATGAACAAGAATATTCTAGTTGCCATAGTGGCTGTGGTAGTCATTGTGGTGGCCGGTGTTGGAGTCTTCGAGTATAACTCGAGTCGCGGCACGGGGACACTGAAACTTTCGGCTGCGGATTCTCCAATCTTATCGAGTGTAAGTGCCGTCTACATTACTTTCTCTGCAATAGAATTGCACAACAGCAAAGCGGGAGTTAATGCAAACAACTCATCTGGTGGTTCTTCTGGTTGGACTAATTATACTTTCACTACGCGGACGGTGAACATATTCGGGGTTCAACTGAACAACTCATCACTCTTTGGAACTGTGACTATCCCTGCTGGAAACTATACAATGATTCGGATATTCATATCCTCAGTATCCGTCTCCGTAGCTGGTGCAAATGTGAGCTTCAACCTGTCATCACATTTTGGGTTCATAAATCACCCATTCAAGGTTTCAGCCGGATCAACCACAAATGTGATTTTTGAGTTCAATCTTTCCAGCTGTCTGAATCTCACTTCGAAGACGTTTACACCTTACCTGGGAATAGCCGTGTCCTAGACTCCTAAATGAAGGATTTTTTTCTTTTTTTTGAGTTTTCATATTTTCTAATTTGATTTTGAATCCCGCGACATCGTCTTCGCTCCTTTTTGAACTTCATTTGGTTAAGATCCAAGAGCTTTGAGGACTCCAAAAGTTTTAACAATGTGTTGGGGAACAATTGGCACTTCTTACTACTTTTTGAAGTCTCTTTTGGGCCAGACCAGCTTCCAAATTTCGCCTAATCACATTTTAATCTGAATTGGTGCAAACTGTATTATCGGGAAGGTAAGGTGTTAAAGAGCTTCCCTTTCTAATAGCTTCTTGAGGTACTTTATATTGATATTCCCCCCACTCAAGACGACGGCAATATTCTTGCTGGATTTCAACAGCTCATTTTTTTGTAGCAAGCATGCAACGGAAGCCGCACCCGATGGCTCTACAAGAATGTGATCGTTAACCAGGAGGGCAAGAAGCGATTTCTCAATTTCTTCCTCACTGACGGTGACCATATCATCCACATTTTTCTTTATAATGCTCAGAGTTATGTTGCTTGCTTTCT
>JAKBNO010000052.1 GCA_021831005.1 Thermoplasmata archaeon | reverse complement strand
GAGTGGCCAGAGAGATATCGTCCGTCGAAAGTGAACAACTAATGGCAGGGTGGGAAAGCAAGTTCTACTGGCTGTTGGAAAATTTTAGGATGATCCCCGGTGGTCGAATCTTGTTCGGGGCGGGCCAGGAGAAATTCAAGAGGAGAGCCACCCTCAACAATTGTTATGTGATTCCAATAAGGGACGACTCTCTTGAGTCGATTTTCGACTGGACAAAAGAGGCTGCAAGGACTTACTCTCTAGGAGGAGGGGTAGGGACGGACATAAGCATCCTAAGACCGAGAGGTGCTCCAGTCAATAATGCTGCGCTGAAATCTACCGGGAGTGTATCCTTCATGAACATCATGTCCGAGACTACTGGTACGATCGGACAGGCAGGAAGACGCGGAGCTTTGATGATCACTTTAAGAGTGGACCATCCAGACATAATGGACTTCATAAAAGTGAAAAGAGATTTGACCCACGTGAGGCACGCCAACATCTCAGTAAAAATAACAGATGAGTTCATGAAGAAAGTTGAGAATGACGATGATTTTACTCTCCGCTATGAGAGCGGCAAGGTAAAGAGAATGGAGAGAGTGGTGAAGGCCCGGGAATTGTGGAACGAACTCATAAGCTCTGCCAGAAACTGGGCCGAACCAGGACTTATTTTCTGGGACACGATGAGAAAGGAAAGCACTTCAGAATACAACGGTATGGAGATACTCACAACCAATCCCTGTTCTGAGATACCTCTGGAAGGATACGGAGCTTGCAACCTAGGAAATGTGAACCTTGCAGTCTTTGTGAAGCATCAGTTTGAAAAGGCTGAAGTTGACTGGGAGGATCTGGAAAAGGCAGTCCGATATACCGTCAGATTCCTTGACGACGTTGTGGATTACAACCTTTACAAGCATCCCCTGAAGACCCAGACAGACGAAGCAGGGAAGAGCAGGAGAATAGGGGTAGGATTCACCGGCCTTGGAGACATGCTAATCAAGCTCAAGATCAAGTACGATACTCCTGAGGCCATAAAATTTGTAGATACAACGTTTGAAAGAATAATGAAGATAATCTACGACGAAAGCACGAACATTGCAGCGGAGAAGGGGACATTCCCGGCTTTCGATCTGGAGAAACATCTCAAATCGCCGTTCATCCAGAGACTAGGACCAGAACTGCTTGAGAAGATCAAGTCAAACGGTATCAGAAATGTTGCACTGATAACAGTTCCACCGGTAGGGAGTGGCTCAGCTCTGGCCGGAACTTCGAGTGGAATCGAACCGGTTTTTGCGTTCTCCTACACCAGGAGGAGCGAGTCTCTATCCAAACAGTCCTTCAAGGTTTACCATCCACTCGTGAGGGAATACATGGAACTCTACGGTATCAAGGACGACAAAGATTTGCCCGAATACTTCGTTGAGGCCCACAAGGTTGACCCAATGTTCAGGATAAAGCTTCAGGCCACCATACAAAAGTATGTCGACCACTCCATATCTTCGACAGTGAATCTCGCCTCTTCTGTCACGACAGACGAAGTCGGAAAGATCTATTTTGAGGCGTGGAAGGCGGGATGCAAGGGAGTCACTGTCTACAGGGAAGGATCGAGGGAAGGAATACTGCTCACGAAGGAAGCGACAAAGAAGAAGGAACACAAGGAATTTGAGAGGTCCACGATACTGACCGGAAGGACGATAGTCTTTCCGCTGGTGGAGACCGGCAAACTTTACACCACAATTAACTTCGACGAAAATGCGAACCCCGTTGAAATATTTGTCAACGTGGGCAAGTCGGGATCAGAAGAGAGGGCTTACTCAGAAGCAATCGGAAGGCTGCTATCACTCTATCTCCAAGAAGGAGGAGATGTGTCTAAGGTTGTCAGGGCACTCACGGGGATCAAGGGGAAGTCCACGTCCTTTGTGGGCGGGACCAAGGTCACCTCAGTCCCGGACGGAGTGGCCAAGGCAATCGACATAGCAATGAAGGGAGAGCCTCCACAGGCGACCCTTACGGGACCAACAGATTTCCTGGTGACTGCGATCAAGACAGAGGAGAAGAAAGAGAAAAAGGAAAAGTCTTTCGCAACCTGTCCCAAGTGTAGCAATGACACGCTAGCTATGGAAAACGGATGCCTGTCGTGCAAGACTTGCGGTTACTCCAAGTGTGAGTAGTCTGAGATTCGGGGAAAGTATTTTTCTTCCCTATTGTTCTTTTTAATCATATCATGAAGACGGAGTTTGTTGATGTCTACGACGAATCGTTGAAAATTACAGGGATCACTGAACGGGAAACAGCCCACCGGATCGGTTCACTTCATAAGACTGCACAGTGGTGGCTCATTGATTCAGATTCTGTCTACTTCCAGATCAGGGGCAAGAACGTTGCCTTTCCCGGATTGCTTGACGCTACAGTAGGGGGGCATATAACTGCAGGAGAATCCGCGGAAGAAGCGCTATTGAGAGAGATTGAGGAAGAAGTTGGGATAAGGTTAAGAACTTCAGAGTTGACATTTGTGGGACAAAATAAGTTTGATTACAAGGGGGAAGGTGTCCAAGTCAGGGAGTTCTCCGAAGTATACTTCACAAAGGCGAAGAAGAAATTTAGGAAGTTCCGACCTGATCCGACAGAACTGTATGGTATCGCTGCAGTTCCGTTCAGATCCGGCAGAGAACTAATTCAAGGGAAGACCGCTTATCTTTCCTTGAAAGTGATGCTTGCCGACGAAAAGGAAAGGAATGAGACGCTTCTCGAAATGGGAAAGAAATCTTTCGTACCTGGCAATTTTGTGTATTTTGAAAGAGTCCTAGAAATTGGAGAGCTTTTCGCGAAAGGTGAAAGACAGGTCAGAATTTAATTTTCTGAAAGGTGTTCTTACGAACGCCCACCTCTGGATAATGCTTATAAGAGCATTTCATTAGTTCAATCACAGATTCGAGAAGTGGTAAAAAATGGGCATTCTAGAGTTAGATATGGTGCTAGACCAGTTTAAAGGGATGACCAGATACGCAGCTTATTATTCTGGCCCTGCGGAACTGGGGCTTAAGCACATCGATAAGAAAGCTACGATTGAGCTCTTTGTCAAGGACATCCAAGCACTAGCAGGAGGAATACCTCCGAGGATCAAGGTTACCGTAGAGTGGGATTTTCCACCTCCTCTGTGAGTGCCTGGAGAGTAACACAGATCTCGCGTCCCTGAGCGACGTTAGAGGACAGTGACCTGTTCCCCTACGAAAGATCCTGATGAGGAGCGGAGCAGAGTTCGACAAACAAAACAATTTTGAATGTATCTATTTGCAACTACATTTCCAGTCATCGGTGCGAATGCGTTACATCAGCATTCCAATCAACGCAGCCGAACATGTGCATCTATAGTTAATATCTTATATGTGTCGTTTTCTTGAAAATTTAACGACAAAGCCATCAATTGCGAACCATTTATATACGAACAGGTTCTGTCGAAAGAGCATTAGCCACACGTCTCTGGCCATAGTGCCAATGATGGTTCTGAAATTAAGAACACATCAAGACGCAACGGCTGTGCAGCAGTGGTAAGAATGGCAACACCAAATCATTCGAGACATGGGTCTATGGGATACTATCCCAGAAAGAGAGCAAGATCAGTAATACCCCACGTTAGGTCCTGGCCGCAAATCCACGAGGGTCCAAAACTTCAGGGCTTTGTTGGATTCAAGGCAGGAATGACGCACGCGCTGTTCGTGGATTATAGGAAGAGCAGCACGACCGCAGGATCAGAGGTCGCTTCATCCGTGACGGTCATTGAGGTTCCACCACTCAAGGTGGCTGGAATCAGGCTGTACGGAAGGGATGCATACGGGGAACACGCTATTGGAGAAGTTTATGACAGCGGTTCGCTGAACGAACTCAAGAAAATACTTCCAATTTCCAAGGAGTACAAGCCCAAGGAACTGGACGGTGCTGACGCAGTTGAAGTGAACGTTCTTGTCTTGGTACAGAATGAAAAGGTGAAGGCAATCTCAAAGAAGGTCCCTGACCTGACAGAAATAAGGGTCGGAGGGGGATCGATAAAAGAGAGGATAGATTACGCAAAATCTCTGCTTGGTAAAGAGGTCAGTTTCGATTCATTTTCAAGGTCAGGAAAGTTTGTTGATATCATAGCGATTACTCAGGGAAAAGGATTCCAGGGTCACGTGAAGAGATGGGGAGTGAAACTCCTCCCTCGCAAGAACAGGAAGCACAGGAGAATGATAGGTACGCTGGGACCATGGCACCCCGACTGGGTCAGGAACACAGTCCCACAAGCAGGACAGATGGGTTTCCATCAGAGAACCGAATTCAACAAGAGAGTCCTGTTCTACGGAAAGCCAGAGGAGAAGGCAATCACGCCGAAGGGCGGGTTCCTGAACTATGGTGAGGTCGTGAACAGCTACATACTTGTTCATGGAACCGTTCCAGGCTCTACAAAGAGACTGATCAAGCTGAGGGATCCGGCCAGACAGTACGTCCCAGATGTTGAGAAAGTGGGAATGACGTACGTGTCCGTAGAGAGCAAGCAGGGGGCGTAAGATGACAAATTTATTTTCACTGGATGGCAAGGTTGTGAAGAACGTTGACCTTCCAGAAGCTTTCAATTATCCAATAAGGAGGGACCTGATAATCAGGTTCACAAACGCATATCAATCGAACGGAAGAACACCTTACGGAAGTTACTGGTTCGCAGGTAATAGGAGGGTCGGTCATAATATGGGACCCAACCACGGTATCTCCAGATACCCAAGGGTCTCCGGCAGCTCGAGGGGAGTACTCCTGAGTAATGCAAGGGGAGGAAGGTCAGCCCACCATCCGGTAACGGAAAAGGACTGGAGCATGAAGGTGAACAAGAAGGAGAAAGTCCAGGCAAAGTTGTCTGCACTGTCCTGCACCGTTTCGCCAGAAATGGTGAAACAGAGGGGTCACAAATTCACAGTCGAATCGCTTCCGGTTATTCTCGAAGACAAATTCGAGTTGATCGAGAAGACGAGCGAGGCAACTGACGTTCTTGAGAACGTCGGAGTGTTCGCCGATATAGTGAGATCAAAGGAAGGAACAAAGATCAGGGCAGGAAGGGGAAAGAGCAGGGGAAGAAAGTACGTGACACCCAAGAGCATACTCTTCGTAGTCAAGGACAAGTCGCACATTTCAAAGGCTCTGAAGAATCTTCCAGGCGTGGACATAGTGAGGCCCGAAGAGCTGAACGCTTATGTGCTTGCCCCGGGAGGGCATCCCGGCAGGTTGCTGGTCATGACGGAAGGAGCTTTGAACGATGTGAGGGGGTGGAAGATTTGAAGAGTCCTTATGACATTCTTCTGAAGCCATTCGTCACAGAAAAGTCGATGCTTCAGATCGAGAGAGACAACAAGATATGGTTCATCGTCAACGAGAAGGCGACGAGAGACCAGGTCAAGAGAGCAGTCGAGGAGATTTCAGAGATGAAGGTTAGCAACGTCAACATTTTGAGAGACAAGGAAGGAAAGAAGGCGATCGTGAAGATTTCAAAAGATTTCTCGGCGGAGGAACTAGCTACAAAGCTGGGAATATTCTGAGGTGAAAACATGGGAAAGAGATTATTAGTTCAGAGAAGAGGAAAGGGCGGGCTTATGTACAAAAGCCCGAGCCACAGGCATTACGGTCAGATCAGGTATCCAAGCGAAAAGAACTGGGAGGGTAAAGTGGAAAGACTCGTAAGGGATCCCGGTCATTATGCACCGGTGGCTGTGGTAAGGATGAACGACCAGAGCACATCACATTTCATTGCACACAACGGAATGTTTGCAGGACAGAAAGTCAAGGGAGGACTTGACGCTCCTTCAAAAGTTGGAAACACCCTTCCGCTTGGTTTGATACCCGATGGATCCGTAGTATACAACATCGAACTGAGACCCGGTTCCGGAGGGAACATTGCAAGGACTCCGGGATCTTTCTGCACTGTTGTGGCGCACGGAGAGAACGTTACGCTCAAGCTTCCTTCCGGAAAGATGAGAGACATCAAGCCGTCGTGCCTCGCGACAATCGGAGTCACAGGTGGGGGAGGAAGAAACACGAAACCATTCCTGAAGGCAGGAAAGAAGATTCACGCTTATTCCAGCAGGGCGAAGAGGCCATTCTCCGTCAGAGGCGTCGCCATGAATGCTGTGAACCATCCTCATGGTGGAGGAAACCACCAGCACGTTGGAAGACCTTCGACCGTTGGCAGGAATACCCCGCCAGGAAGGAAGGTTGGTAGACTGTCCCCAAGAAAGAAGGTGAAGACAAATGCCTGAAAAGCAGATTATTAGATCACAGGGGGCCATCAAGAGGTCCAAGAGGAAGGCAACGAAGGCGATAGCCGAGAGAGGAAAGGAGATACTGTACAAGGGCAAGACTCTGGATCAGCTGGTTGCTCTGGAACTGCCGGAACTCCTGAAGCTCATACCGGCGAGGGCTAGAAGATCCCTGAAGAGGGGATACAACATCGAGCAGCAGAGACTCCACGACAGGCTCCTGGAGGAAGATTCTATCAAGACGAGGGTGAGGGACCTCATAATCATACCTCAGTACGTTGGCAAGACTATTTCAGTCTACAACGGCCACCTCTATCAGACTTTCACTATCAAGGAAGATATGATCGGACACTACATTGGTGAGTATTCACAGACCAGGAAGGAAGTCAAACACTCCGGACCGGGAGTTGGAGCCACGAGGGGTTCAAAGTTCTTGCCCCTGAAGTGAGGTCTTGATATGAAGTATGTACTAGAAACCGACAAGAAGAAAAGTGCAAGGGCGACATCAGTGAACACACCGATCTCACCGAGGGACGCGCTCGAAGTGGTAAGGACGGTCAAGGGAATGAAGCTGGAGAGGGCAAAGGACTACCTCGAGAACGTGATCCTGAAGAAGAATGCGGTCCCGTACAGGAAGTTCCTGGACTCGGTATCGCACAAGAAGGGAGTTGGACCGGGGAGATACCCCGTCAGGGCAGCAAAGTTTGTTCTCGAAACGCTTACAAGCGCTGAGAACAATGCTGAGTTCAAGCAGCTCGATTCCGAGAAGCTCATAATAAAGAGCGCGGTTGCACAACCTGCACCGCCCATCAAGTACTTCACATACAAGGCATTCGGTTCGAGTGGAAAGTTCTACAGGGAGAGGGTACACATCCAGATAGTTCTGGAGGAACTGGAGGAGGAGTCAGAATGAAGGAATTGAAGTTTCTAAAGGAGAACATCAGAAGGCAACTCATCAGGGAATATCTCATCCACGAGATCGGCGACGCAGGATTCGGGGGAGTCGACATACAGAGGACGCCCCAGAACACCATCGTGATGTTGAGGGTCGAAAGACCGGGTCTCGTCATCGGAAGAAGGGGTTCCAAGATAAAGGGAATGGAAGTCATGCTCGAGAAGAAATTCGGTCTAACGAGCCCGTTGATTAAAGTGGAAGGGACGGAGGAGCCCGGTCTGAACGCACAGATCATGGCGCAAAAGCTGGCCAGATCGATCGAGAAGGGCTGGCACTTCAGGCGGGCAGGCCACAGCATACTGAAGAGGATAATGGACTCCGGAGCGAGGGGAGGACAGGTAAGGATGGGAGGCAAGCTCACCGGAGAGAGGTCGAGAAGCGTGAAGTACACGTCAGGCAAGGTCATTTCATCCGGGTATCCATCTGAATCGATAGAGAAGGGGTTTGCGGTCGCGATGACAAAGCCAGGGATCATAGGCATCACGGTAAAGATTCTGAGGAAGAACGTGAAGCTGCCGGACGACATCCAGGTCAGGAAGGTAAATTTCGGGGAGGTGACGGGCAATGGAGGAAATGAAGGCAAAGTCGATACGCAAAATGAATAAGGAAGAGATCAAGAAGAAGTACGGAGAACTCCGTGAAGAGCTCATGAGGGAGAGGGGTATCTCAGCTATGGGTGGTGCTCCACCGAGTCCCGGCAAGATAGAATCGCTAAGGAGACAGGTAGCGAGAATGGAAACAGTAATGAGGGAGACAGAGAAATGAAGGATGACAAGATTTTCAGGGAACTCATGCCCCTTGACGAAATCGCAAGGGAATCACAGGTTGTCACGATAGAGACTGACAAGAGGCGGTACGGGAAATGGATGACGATAGTCTCCGGTTTCGACCCGCACTCGGAAGACCTGAAGGAGCTGACTAAGACTCTGAAAAAGAAAACGGCTACGGGCGGAACGCTGAAGGGAGAGAAGATCGAGCTGCAGGGGGACCAGAGGGATAAAGTGAAGAAGGTCCTCGAGGAAATGGGATTCAAGGTCGAGGTCTCTCAATGAACCCGTACCTTACCGACGTAGTTGGAACAGAGGTGAGAGTGATAAAGCACTCCGATCCCACCATGGTTGGACTGGAGGGCAAGGTAGTTGACGAGAGAAAGAACATCCTGGCTCTCGAGACTGCAAAGGGACGGAAGTTACTGCCCAAGACGAAGGGAATACTGCTGATTGACGGTCAGATGGCCGACCTCGAGAAGATGGGGTTCAGACCAGAGGACAAGATGAAGAAAATAAGGAGAAAGGGAAGACAATGAGGAACATAGGCATAGAAGTTAACGAACCCAAGGAAGAATGCACCGATTCAAAGTGCCCATTCCACGGAGAACTAGGAGTGAAGTCCCCTGTCATTGAGGGGAAGATCACTTCGGTATCCATGAAGGGGACTGTGACGGTATTGAAAGAATACATGAAGAAGAATGAGAAGTACGAGAGATACGAGAAGAGGAGGAAGAAGTATCACGCACACCTGCCAGGCTGCATTCACGTGAAGCTGGGAGATGTCGTAAAGATAGCTTACGCTAGACCGCTCGCAAAATCAGTCTCATTCGTAGTGATAGAGAGGGAGGGATCGGATTGAAGGGACTCGCAGGGACGCAGATCAGGGGGCTCCCACTGGGCGCCAACCTCGAGTGCGCGGACAATTCCGGAGCGAAGATAATCGCACTCATCAACGTGAAGGCTTACCACAACACGAAGAGCAGGATACCTGCCGCTTCGGTTGGGGATATGATAATAGCCTCAGTCAAGAAGGGTTCTCCAGAGATGAGGAGGAAGGTAGTCTACGCTGTGGTTATCAGGCAGCGCAAGACATTCAGGAGGCAGGACGGAATCATGGTCGAGTTTGAAGACAACGCAGCAGTCCTCGTGCAGGACAACGGGGAAACGAGGGGAACGGAGATAAAGGGTCCAGTGGCGAAGGAGGCCGCCGAGAGATGGCCAAGGGTGGCTGCCCTTGCCAGCTCCATAGTGTGAGGTGATACCATGAAGAACGTTAGCGTACATCTTTCAAAGGATCTGATTTCAAAGTATGGAGTGAAGAATTTCCCGATACGAAAGGGTGACATCGTAAGGATTGTCAGGGGAGATGCGGAGAAGGACGAGAAACTGAACATAGTGGGGAAGGAAGGGAAGGTAATCAAGATATTAACCGACAAGGGAAAAGTCATCATAGAAAACATAAACATCTCGAAGGCAGACGGCAAGATGAAACCGAGGAAGCTCGATCCGTCAGCCGTTGTACTCACCAAGCTCATGCTAGAAGACAAGAAGAGGAAGGAGAGGTTGACAAAGCTCGCGCTGCTGAGGAACATCACCGTTCAGGAGGAGCCCGAACCAGAACCAGAGCCGGCTAAGCCCGAGGAGAAGAAGGAAGGGGAGGAAGCAGCCACTCAGCCTGAGAAAGAGGCAGATGAAGAAAAGGTAGAAGACGAAGAAGAGGAGGAAGAGAAAGATGAGTAAGCACATCAAGAGAATTGCTTCACCAGTGACGTGGAAGCAGCCGAGGAAGGCGTTCGCGTGGTCTGTCCGCTCAAAAGCAGGACCACACCCCATGAGGGGGAGCGTTCCCCTAATGGTCATGATAAGGGATGTACTGAAGTTTGCAGATACGGCCAAGGAAGCAAGGAACATTATCACGAAAGGGAAGGTCGAAGTGGACGGGAGAATAGTCAAGGACTACCAGAGACCAGTCGGTTTCATGGACGTCCTGTCCGTAAAGGATGCAGGAGTCTCAAAGAGGGTCCTAATGGACAAGCATGGCATTCTGGTGCTCTCCGATCTCAATCAGCAGGAGGTCGGCTGGAAACTCGTCAAGGTCACAGGAAAATCGATTGCGAAGGGCGGCAAGATCCAGATAGCAACCCACGATGGTAGGGTTCTCCTGACAAAGGAGAAGAGCGTGAAGAGGGGAGATACCTTGAAGATCAGCATCCCAGAGCAGAAGATACTCGAGGTGTATCCGATGGCAAAAGAGACATCCGTTTATGTTACGGGTGGAGCTCACAAGGGAACGATCACAACGATCAAGGAGATCAATATCTCAAAGAGTTACCAGGAGAACACCGTTGAGAGCAACGACAATTTCACGACAACGATGTCAAACGTTTTTGTCCTAGGGAAATCGAAGGGCGAAATAACGATACCCGGAGGTGCTTAAGATGGTGGAAATGACCGACGTCGTCATCGACAAGGTCACAATAAACATAGGAGTCGGGGAGGCAGGGGAGAAACTGGAGAAGGCAAAGAGCGTGTTGAAGCTTCTGACAACTGGCAAGCCCACAATCACAAAGGCAAGGAGGACTAGCAGGGAATTCGGATTCAGGGAAGGACAGCCCCTTGGCGTCAAGGTAACACTGAAGGGTGAAGAGATGGACAGATTCCTGAAGGAGGCACTGTGGGTGAAGAACAACAAGTGCCTGAGCTACTCTTTCTCGGAACAGGGAAGCTACAGTTTCGGCATCGCAGACTATACGGATTTCAAGGGACAGAAGTACAACCCCGAAATAGGAATATTCGGGATGGACGTTGTCGTCACTTTCAAGAGAAGGGGAGGGTACAGAGTGGCCAGGAGATGGATCACCCCAAGACCGGTCCCGAAGAAGATCAGGATCAAAAGGGAAGAAATGATGAAGTTCATGAAGGACAACTACAAAGTTGATATACTGGAGGTGGGGTGATTGGCTCAGACCAAGCTTGCCCCAAAGAAGAAGTACGGGAGGAAAGAAGGGTGCGAGAGATGCGGAAGGAAGAGGGGGCTAGTAAGGAGATACAACCTGCACCTCTGCAGGCAGTGCTTCAGGGAGATTGCGCCCGATCTCGGTTTCGAGAAATATTCGTGAGGTGAAAGAATGGCAGATACGTTAAACGATGCACTGATTTCCATAAAGAACGCTTCCAGGCTCGGAAGGCAGGAACTAGACGTCAGAGCCTCCAACCTGGTCGGAAGGGTACTGAGAGTATTCCAGAAGTATGGATACATAGAGGAATACGAGTACGTGGAAAACGGCAAGGGTGGGTTATTCAAGGTGAAGGTTGCGAAGACGGTCAATAACTGCGGCGTGATAAAGCCGAGGTTCTCGATAAAGAGGGACGAGCTGGAGAGGTGGGAGTCCAGATACCTGCCTGCCCAGGATATCGGGATACTGGTTATTTCGACCACATCCGGAGTGATGAGCAATAATGAGGCGAAGAAGAAGGGAACCGGAGGAAGGGCTCTTGCCTTCATCTACTGAGGTGATATGAATGGAGAGAATTATAGAGGTCCCGCAGGGCGTGAAAGTGAAACTCGAAGGGTTTAACTACGAGGCACAGGGACCAAAAGGCAAGGTCAACAAGATTTTCAAGAACGAATACGTCGCAGTCGAAATGAAAGAAAAGAAGATCAGGATATACACGAAGAGGGAGAAGAAGACGGACATAGCCGTTGTCGGGACATGGGCGAGCATAATAAACAGCTCCTTCACGGGCGTGACAAAGGGGTTCATTTACACCATGAAAATAGTCTACGCTCACTTCCCAGTGAAGGTCACGGTTAAGGGGAACGAGGTACACCTTGACAACTTCCTCGGTGAGAAGAGTCCCAGGAAGGTCACGCTTGGACCGGAAACAAAGGTCACTGTGAAGGGAGACCTTGTCACGGTGGAGGGCAGTGATCTGGAAATCACTGGAAATGCGGCTGCAAAGATAGAGAAGATGAGCAAGATCAAGGGATTCGATCCGAGGGTTTTCCAGGATGGAATTTACATTGTGAGGAAGGGTGATGTTGTTGAAGGTTGAGATGGACAATGAGGGAAAGAGACTGCTGGGTATCCGGAACAAGATGAACAGGAAGAGGCCGGAATTCCACAGGCAGGAGTGGTTCAGATACAAGAAGCTTGGAACTTCCTGGAGGAGACCCAGGGGCAAGCACTCCAAGCTGAGGGAGAAGAAGGGATACAGGCATGCATGGGTCGAGTCAGGGTACAGGGGACCGGTAAAGGTCAGGAATCTCCATCCTTCGGGATTCAAGGAGGTCTACGTTTCAACTCTCGCAGACCTGGAAAAGATAAATCCGAAAACGGATGCTGCCAGGATCAGCTCTAAGGTCGGGATGAAGAAGAGAAGAGTGATCCAGGAGAAGGCAAAGGCCTCTGGAATAAAGCTACTGAACGAGGTGAAATGATGGCAACGTTGAGTCCACAGAAGAGGATGGCTGCCCAGCTCATGAAGGCCGGGATGTCACGGGTATGGATGGACACGAAGAGCGTAGACGACATCGCGGAAGCGGTCACCAAGGACGACATCAGGAAACTGATCAAGAGGAACGTGATACAGAAGAGACCCTCAAAGGGAAATTCAAGGTCAAGGTTCAAGGTCGCAAAGGCGCAGAGGAACAAGGGAAGGAGGAAGGGTCCCGGGTCAAGGAAGGGTACGAAGAAAGCGAGGGACCCCAAGAAGAGGAAATGGGTCAGGAGCATCCGGGCAATGAGGAACTCTCTCAAGGAAATGAGAGACTCTGGTAAGATAACTAGGTCAGACTACAGACTCTTCTATAAGAAGATCAAGGGAGGAACGTTCAGGACGAAGAATGCTCTGCTCCTCCACATGAGGGAACAGGGGGCCCTGAAGGGTGAGTGAAATGAATTCAAGATACATTATGCCGCTGAAGAGGAGAAGGCTCCAGAAGACGGACTACAGGAAGAGACTGGCACTCATCAAGTCAGACTCCCCGAGAGCCATCATCAGGAAATCGCTCAAGAACATGCAGGTAGATATTGCTGAGTACGCAGTCAACGGGGATAGGATCGTCGCGCACGGTTCCACCGTAGAACTGAAGAAGTTCGGATGGACGAGCCCTACAGGGAACATGCCAGCCTCCTACCTCGCGGGTTACCTGGTGGGTATCAGGGCAAAGAAGAAGGGAATAAAGCACGTCGTGGTAGACCTTGGAAGACAGAAGGTCATCAAGGGGAACAAGCTCATGGCGAGCGTGCAGGGAATGCTAGATTCCGGTCTGAAAGTTCCTGTCAGCAAGAAATTCCTGCCCCACAAGGACAGGCTCGCGGGGAAGCATCTCAAGACCGTTCAAGAGAATTCGATCGAACAGGTTAAGAAAGCGATGGAGGAATCACAGTGACAAAAGATGAAGTTGAATGGGTACCAAGAACGAGGCTCGGCAAGATGGTCAAAGAAGGCAAGATCAAATCTATATCAGAGGTCCTCGGCACCCGTATGCCCATTAGGGAATCGGGAATCGTTGACACGCTCTTGCCCAATCTCGAGGACGAGGTCATCGAGATAAAGATGGTCCAGAAGATGTCGGACTCTGGAAGGAAGGTGAAGTTTGCCGCGACGGTCGTTATCGGGAACAAGGACGGCTATGTCGGAATGGGACACGGCAAGGCAAGGGAAACCGGGGACGCAATCGAGAAGGCAATAGTAAACGCGAAGATCAACCTCATCGAGATCAAGAGAGGATGCGGTTCGTGGGAATGCGGATGCGGAAGGAGCCACACACTACCGTTCAGAGTGATGGGTAAGTCCGGGTCCGTTAGGGTCTACCTGAAACCTGCTCCACAGGGCGTCGGACTCGCAATCGGAGACATACCGAAGAAGGTGCTTACGATTGCAGGGATACAGGATACCTGGGGGTTCTCCGAGGGACACACCAAGAGCACAGTCAACTTTGCATTCGCGACCTTCAACGCACTCAAGGAGACGGCTAAATTCAAGATAAATGAAAAACTGAATCTTAGTACACCGATATACAAGGGAGGTGTGATGAATGTTAGCAGTGATAAAAGTCAGAGGAAGCAATAAAACAGATCCCAGGATCAAGAAATCATTCCAACAGATGAGGCTAACCAAGAACAATCACCTAGTCCTCGTTGATGAGTCACAGCTTGGACAGTTGAAGAAGGCGAAGGACTACGTCACCTGGGGGGAGATTGACGAGGAACACCTGATCAAATTGCTCGAGGAGAAGGGAAGGATCGTCGGAAACAAACCATTGGGGGAAGAAGCTATAAAGGAACTTGGTTTCGGGACGATCAAGGAAATGGCGACAAAGCTTCTGGACGGAAGCATGAAGGTGAACGACATAGAGGGTTTGAAGCCTGTATTCAGGATGAATCCACCGAGGAAGGGATATCATTCCACGAGGAGGACGTACAAAATGAAGGGTGCCCTGGGATACAGAGGGAAGGACATAAACAAACTCATAGACGCAATGCTGGAAGGTGGTAAGAGTGGTAAGGGAGAAAACTAAGAAGTTGAGAGGTGGAGCTTACGGTCGGGGACACAAGGCCGGTAGAGGAAAGGGAAAGAGAGGAGGAAAAGGAATGGCAGGTCTTGGAAAGCACAGGTGGATCTGGATGCAGGTATACATGCCTGACCACTACGGAGTCCACGGATTTACCAGACACGCACAGATGGTCGACGTCAAGGCGATCAACATCGGAGACATCGACAGGACTTCAGAGAAGCTGGTGGAAACCGGGATGGCACTGGTTGAAGAAGACAAGATCAGGGTAGACCTGGGGAAGATGGGATACGGAGTGCTTCTGGGTGGAGGTCAGGTCGGAAGACCGTTCATAATCAAGGTGGGAAAGGCAACTGAGAAAGCAATTGAAAAAGTCAAGAATGCAGGGGGAGAGGTAGAAACTAATGGCGGAGATAAAGAGGAATAGATTAGTTTCCATACCTCTGATTCTCGTATTCGCCGCTAATGTGTACATAGACTACAGGTACGCACATTACAACATACCGTACACGGTCATAATCTCACTCTTCCTATCACCACTCTACTATCTTGCGTATCTTCTTCTATCTTACACCGGCGAGGGTTCCAAGCTGTACGGCTGGAAGAACCTCGTCGAGAGACTTCCCGCGGTCAAGAGACCGGGAAGGCACGTCAGGTTCAAGGAGAAGTTCCTCTGGACTGCACTGGTTCTGATAATTTATTTTGTACTGTCGAACGTATTCGTGTACGGACTGGACAAGTCGCAGATAATCGACGTGTTCGCCCAGTTCCGTACCATATTCGCAGGTCAGGCCGGTTCAATAATGGACCTCGGAATAGGTCCAATCGTTACGGCCAGCATCATCATGCAACTGTTCTCCGGAGCGAAGATCATCAACATAGACCTTACGAAGGGAGAGGACAAAGCCCTCTACCAGGGAGCACAGAAACTCCTGGTGATCATAATGATATTCGTGGAGGCAGTACCTCAGGTATTCGGTTACCTCCCACCAGATCCGATACTCATTTCGGGGCTGAATGCTGCCGTACCAGGATATGGACTGCTGCTTGCCAGAATGGCCATAATCCTGCAGATATTCATGGGCTCGTACTTGCTGTTCTTCATGGATGAGCTTGTATCCAAGTGGGGAATAGGCTCTGGAGTTTCACTCTTCATCGCAGCAGGAGTTTCGCAGGCACTGATTCTCGGTACCCTGAACTGGGTGCCGGTCAGCACATCTTCTGCGTTGTCGGTACTCAATCCACCAAGTGGGGCGCTTCCCAAGACATTCTTTCTCCTGGGCCATTACAGCGCTGCCTCGCTGTTCTCGGGTGGACTAGAGAGGATTCTGTTTTCGCCTCCGAATCCACTGATCGCGCTAGTGGGAACTATATTCATTTTCTTCCTGGTGGTTTGGGCACAAACGGTCAAGGTGGAACTGCCGCTGGCTCACGAGAGGGCCAGAGGTGCGAGGGGAAGATATCCGATACAGCTGATGTACGCATCCAACATACCAGTCATACTCGCAGCAGCGGTTCTTGCTAACCTATCTATGTGGACACTGCTGTTCTGGACAAATCCTACACTCGCCCACGTTCCGATATTTGGACACAACTGGTTGCTTGGTGCATATCCATCGTCATCGCTAGCCACCCAGCTGAACATACAGCAGACGACTCCTATCGGTGGACTGGCGTGGTACCTTGCAAATCCGAACGGGATAGCCAACTGGCTCTTCCCGATATTACAGCCTTCGGTGTACCAGACACAACTGCTCAGCCATCCCCCTTGGGAGATGAGCGTCCATGTGCTGGCTTATGTCACTTTCATGGTCGGAGCATCTGTAATGTTCGCGAAGTTCTGGATTGAGACGACCAACATGAACTCTGAAGGTGTCGCGAGACAGATTCAAAGCTCTGGGATGCAGATCCCCGGATTCAGAAGGGACCCGAGGGTCCTAAAGAGGGTCCTGGACAAATACATACCTGCAATCACAGTCTTCAGTGGTGCTGCAGTAGGAGCACTTGCTGCTGGAGCAGACCTCATCGGCACGGTTGGTAATGCCTCAGGAACTGGTGTGTTGCTGACTGTGGGTATTGTCATTCAGCTATACCAAGCGATGGGCAAGGAGCAGATGACAGAAATGTATCCTTTCATGAGAGACTTCTTTGGAGGATTGTAGAGCAGATGAAAGTGATAATAGGGGGGATTCCCGGGGTAGGAAAGACCACAGTCCTCGAAGAACTCTTGAAGGATGGGTTCAGGGTGGAAAACTACGGGGACGCAATGCTCAAGGAAGCCATTGTCCGGGATTATGCAAAGAGTAGGGACGAGTTGAGAAAACTTCCGGTGGTGAAGCAGAAGGAGATACAGGCGCTTGCAGCGGAGAAACTCGCGCAGTTCAAGGATGTCATCATCGACACTCACTTCTCAGTCAACACCGAGGGAGGGTACCTCCCTGGGTTGCCAGTCAACGTACTCGATACACTACATCCGGACCTTTTCATATCAATAGAAGCGGACCCGCTCGAGATATTTGAAAGGAGAAAGAACGATCCGAGAAGGAAAAGGGACAAGGACTCCCTCGAGAAGATTAGGTCTCACATGGAGGCCAACAGGGAATACGGGATAACTTATTCTGCCATGACAGGCTCTCCACTGCTGGTCGTAATGAACGAGAACGGAAAGGTAAAAGAGGCTTCTTTTAAGATAATCTCCGTAATAAGATCGAACGATGGAGGTGGGCAATGAGTCAGAGACAGCGATCTCCACCAACACCTCAGACCAGGGAACAGCAGCAGGCCATGTCCTCTTCGATGAGGACGCAGATGCTCTATTTCCTGGTAATGATCCTTCTCCTGTTCGTTTATACCGTCCCGACTCTGAGGGAATTGTTCTCGATACCCATGACGTACATCCTTCAGCCGGTCATAGGGTTCGACTACACTCGTCCGCTATTCACAATCCTGGGGGCAGCTCTCCTGACCGGATTTGTGAACACGATTGCAAGACATTTCTTCACCGATTATTTCGGTATGGCAGAAATGCAGCACAAGAACAAGAAACTCCAGGGGAGATATAGGGAAGCAATAAGGTCAAGGGACAAGGCTGAAATGGATTCAGTCAGAGCCGAGCAGTCCAGGTCAATGCAGGACTCGATGAAGTTGACGCAGCAGCAGATGAAGCCAACTTTCGTGACACTGATACTCACGGTGCTGATCTTCGCGTGGTTGATAGGATTCATGTACCAGGTCCAGAAACTCGATTTCACAGCGATCAATTCACCGTTCGGTCAGGGAGACCTCATGACGCGCTATTTCGGATTCTACATATGGATAGGACTGTACTCGCTGTTTTCATTAATATTCACATACCCGTTGCAGTACTCGCTTAAACTATGGTACATGAGACGGAGAGTTAGGAATGAGGGTAACTATATCGGGTCCACCGGGCAGCGGTAAGACGACTGTTGCAGAAATTGTCAGCAACAGGTTGTCCTATGAACTCGTCACCGGTGGAAAGATTTTCAGGGAAAAGGCAAAAGAAATGAAAATTTCACTCGCAGAACTGGGAACAACGGCCGAGAAAGAGGGCAGCTACGATAGGGTGCTAGACTCATATCTTCTGGACGTTCTGAGAGCGAAATCCAATGTAATCGTTGAGTCGAGACTCTCAGGATGGCTGTGTCATATGAATGGTATAGAGGCCTTCAAGGTTTTCGTAGATGCAAGGGAGGATGTGCGTCTCCAGAGGATCAGGAATTCCATACATTACAGGGAAGAAGAGAAGGGAGACAACCTGCTCTATCAGATAAGAGAAAGGGAAGAGAGCGAGTGGGCTCGCTACAAGAAATACTATGGAATAGATTTCAGGGACACATCGATATATGATCTAGTTGTGGATGCAAGTTCAGAAGGAGCAGAAAAAATCGCGGAGGTGATAATCTCTGGTCTCAGTATTCGGCAAGGAACCACGTGAAAGATCGATAGAAGAGCGTATAAACTTCGGTTTCGTCGTGCTGGACAAGCCGCGCGGCCCCACCTCACATCAGGTGTCTGCGTGGGTCAAGGAAATTCTGGGGATCTCAAAAGCGGGTCACGTGGGTACTCTGGACCCAAACGTGACGGGCGTATTACCCGTGGGATTGGAAAAAGCAACGAGACTGGCAGATTTCCTGCACGAACAGGGCAAGGAGTACGTCACGCTAATGCTGCTTCACAAGGCTGTGGACAGGATGAGGGTCGAGGACGTGCTGAAGGAATTCACGGGGGAGATTTTTCAATTTCCACCGCTCAGATCGGCGGTCGCAAGGAACCTCAGAAAGAGGATGATATATTCACTCAAATTAATGGAAATGAAAGAGAGACATGTCCTTTTCAATGCAGACGTTGAATCAGGCGTCTACATCAGGACGCTCTGCAGGGATATGGGAGATGCGCTCCTGGTTGGCGGGAACATGGTCGAGCTCAGAAGGACACGCAGCGGACCCCTGGACGAATCCAACCTATCGACACTGCATAAACTCAAGGACGCATACACACTTTACAAGGACGGTGACGAGAAGCTGCTCTCGAGCATGCTCATCGATCCGGAGCAGGTCACAAAGGACTACCCAAGAATAATACTGAAGGAGAGTGCCATAGATGCCATGGCCCATGGGGCGAGTATTTTCAGGAAGGGGATCATAGAAGACATGGGAGAGGGAAAGACACTCAGGATAATGAGTCCCAGGGGAGAGCTCCTCGGAATGGGAACCAGGGAGGGAGAAGTCGTGAAGCCTTCTGTCGTGCTTATAGACAGAGGCGTCTACCCGAAAGGCTGGAAAACTGGCAACTGAGTTCAAAAAAAGATTTTAATCTATTTGCTGTTATACACAAGTGTACAGCTTCCTAGCTCCCATCCTCATTGCACTTACTCTAGGGTATTTAGCAACGCTGATAGCTAGGCTCACTGGGACTGTATACATTCCGTATCTCCTGCTGCTTGGTATTCTGGTGGGACCGGTTCTTTACCTCATCAAGCCAGGGGAAGCTGAAGTGCTCTTCTACAATTACATCGGGCCAATAGGAGCGGCATTCGTTATACTCGCCGAGTCGTCCAAGATTCCAAGATATCTGCTGAGGAGGATACTGAAACCACTATCGATGTTGTTGACCTTTGTTCTTTTTGTCACAGGGATAACGACCGGAGTCATTCTGGTATTCCTTCTGAGGGCACCAGTATGGGTCGGGTTCATGGTCGGAGCCATTATCTCTTCCACGGATCCAGCATCCGTTATAACATCTCTAAGGAAAACGAAAGTATCTGAAGTACCATCCACGTTGCTGATTACAGAATCGGTGTTCAACGACCCGTTCTCGTACCTGTTCCTAATAGCGGTAATAATCATCTTCTTTCCAAAGAACGTCTCCCTGATACAGTCGTCTCCATTCACTTTCAGCAACGTGTTCCTCTACGTTCTTTTCACACAGGGATTATTTCCGATACTGATTGCTGGAGCCCTGTTCGGACTGCTCTACCTACTCAGGGTCAAACTGCCGAAGGATTTCAAAGAATATTATACAGCCATGTTCCTATTGTTCGGCTTGTCTGCCTACTCGATAACTGTTGTGAGCGGCGGATCCGGTTATATGGCTGCGGCCATCTTCGGGGTTCTCTCAGGGAATTTCATGCCGAGGGATACAGAATTCGAGAACTACAAGCAGTTCATGGACAACATATCCACCTTCGCGGCGATCCTTATATTCGTGTTTCTGGGTGCTTCCATCAATCTTTCCATCCTTATTTCATTCGTCATCCCTGGCATTCTGATTGCACTGATTCTGATATTCATCGTGAGACCACTCGCTGTCATACTGGCGGGTTCGGTGGACGTTGACCTGAAGTACGGAGACCTCGTGTTTGTGGGGTTGGAGGGTACGAGAGGTATCTTCCCTGCCATACTGGCGCCGACCGTTCTCATAATGGGGGATCAGACAAACAACGTGCTCCTGCAATACTGGGGACAGGCTATAGAAGCGCTTGTACTGGTCATCATATTCACTTCATTGACTATCCAGCCGCTGCTGATGGGTAGGATTTACAAAGCGCTTCATAAAGATGAAGTCTGACAGGTCAGTCCGTAGGAAAGATCACGAACTCATAAGCGGTTGGCTGATCTATAAGTTGTCAAATTCCTCGCTGACATCGATGATTACTTGTTCCATCAGCTTGTCGATGTTTCTTGCAGAAAACTCTCTGAGGCCACCCATTTCACTCTTAACTTTTGCAAAGAACTTTGCATTTTCAGAATAAATATCGAAATGAACGAGTAGCTCTTCCATGCCTGCTGATAAATATGCTGTATAAATTTTTAACTCATTTTTGTAGCTACATTGTGGACCCAGTCGTCAGTAAAGATGCAATACTTCCAAGCTGTCATATCATAAAACATTAATATGACAATATGATTTAAAAGTGTGTTCCGAATCCTTGTATACATTGCGAATTCTGGGATAAAACCGAAGGAAGGGGGCGTCTGTGAACTCAGTTAGAGTTCGAAGGTCACTTCCTCTCAGAACAACACTTTTTCCAGTATTCGTGGCAGTTTCAATGATTCTGGGGTTGGGGTTGAGTTTCAAAGGAAGTAATCTGATCGGGACCGTATCGACCTTTGGAATCCCGATCGGTCTCTTCTTCATGATTTACCCAGCGATGACGAAGGTGCACCTAAAGGAAATTCTTGGAGGCATGAAGGATGTTAGGAAACTGGGCCTGATGGTCTTCCTGAATTATGCTATTGCTCCCTTTCTGGTCGCGGGACTGGCTTATTTATTCTTCTTCGGCATATTCGAACGGTTTGGATTCATTGGGACACAGGTAGGGTCACAGGTCCTTGTGGGAATCATATTGCTCGGAGTGGCCCCATGCATAGCTATGGTCATGGTTTGGACAGATCTGGCAAAAGGCAACCTAGCGGCTGGAGTGTCGTTTGTTGCATGGAATTCCATAATACAGGTCCTGACTACTCCTTTCCTGGTCTATCTCCTTGCACGGACACAACTGATTATCAATCCGCTGGTGATCCTGCAGAGCGTTATTTTGTATCTTGTGACTCCTTTGGTGGCCGGAACGCTGACACGTTATTTCCTTTGGCGAAAACCATATTTTACGAAGTTCTTGAATGGTCTGGGAACTGTGCAAACACTCGCCCTGATGTTCACAATCGTCAGCATTTTCTGGAGTGAGGGATCGGGTATACTGGATCACATAACACTGATTTGGATGGTGGGCGTTGTCATGCTCTCCTTCTATTTCGTGCTCTTTCATGTGGGATATTATGCAGCAAAGAGAGCGAAGTTCGACTATCCCGATTCGACTGCAATAGGTTTCACAGTTTCAGCGAGGGACTTTGAGATAAGTATAGCCATAGCGATTGTGGCATTTGCAGCGTACCCGTACGTGATATTCACGACTGCAATAGGTCCCCTGCTTGAAATTCCGCTCATGCTGTTGCTCGTCTGGTTGCAGCTGACCAGAAGAAACAGCATCATGAAGACAGACCCAAGCAAGGGAGTGATTCTGGGTGAAAAGTGAGGATTCGAGAACCTGCACAGTCAAGGGCATCAAGAAAGTCGATACGAGGAAGTATCAGAAATCTGCCGAGATGATTTCAGCACTTGCGAACGGTTCTAGAATTGCCATACTTGACATTATGCTAGAGTATGGAGAGGTCTGTGCCTGCGACCTAGAAATAGCCCTTGGCTTGCCACAGCCTACGGTGACCTCTCATCTTCACAAATTGTACGAAGTCGGACTGCTACTGAGAAGAGAGAAATGGAAGTTCACTTATTATTCGATAAATCCAAGGCATTCAGATCTCATAGGGGATGTCTTGGAGAAGTAACAATCTTCCTGAAAAGATTGTGCTTAAAAAAGAGTAAAATAAATCGGATGAGCTTCCTTATCCGAAATATCCCAGGTCCTCTTTTCTTTCTTCAGGTGAGGGGTTCTCTATCATCCTGGTCGTTATGTCCTCTATTTCTTTTATCCGCTCGTCCAAGCTTGCTGTGTCAGTTCCCAGCTTGAGATAATCCACCAGTATCTTTGTGACCTGTTTCGCCGATTTGGGGTCCGTGAAGTAGCCAGAAGTTTCTCCCATCAGGCAGACTCCAGGCAGTTCGAACAGTTCCTGTCCCATTCCGAGGAAAAGACCTGCCCCTCCGACGATGCCTCCTCCGGGTTCATTCTTTGAGAATATGACGCCCAGTTTCTCCACTTCTTCTTTCACTTCTTTAGAAGTATATGCTCCGAGCACTCTAGGGAGCTCCATGAGCTTGCCTATCTGGTAACCTCCAAGCGTTATGATCCGCTTGACATCTAGCTTGGTCCCCAGTTCCAGGACTTTGTAGCATATCTCGTACTGTCCCTGTGAAGTGAGTCCCTGGAAATCTCCGGTGAAGAATATGATGTCCCCTTCCTTTCTCTTCTTGTAGTACAGTTCATTCCTTACCAGTCTGGCAAGGGCATCTTCGTTCATCAGTACCTGTGGGGGCAGGTGATGAGAGAATACGTCTGCGAGCTTCTTTGCCTTAATGCTCTCTATAAGGAAATCCGCAGTTATCTTTCCGACATTCCCGATTCCCGGGAGTCCAACAATCAATACCGAATTCTTTAACTTCACGTTGTCTACCATTCGAATGATTACACTTTCCATTTTTTCACTCCTTCCCATACAGCATCTTCAACCTGTACTTTCCATATTTATCTTGTGGCGAGAATCTCGGGGGAATTGTTGACTTGGTTGAAGAACCACACTTTGGGCATTTTCCTTCCAGCGTATAGCCATTGCAAGCTGTGCACTTGAAAATAAGACTTTTCACTCTTTCACTGGTCCCTCGCCTATCCCACCGTGCTTCTTGAGGTAGGATATTATGTCTTCGCCACTCTTTTTCATGTTCTCTTCCGCAATCTTCGCATCTTCAGCGCGCGAAATGATCCTGTACTGGGGTGCTCCGAGGTAGGTAATCTCAATACCCTCTCTCTCCCCACCTTTCAGCGCGTTCTTAATGACTTCTATACCGTTTCCAGAACTATCTTTCAATCTCAAAATTCCTCTCACTTCTGCCACAGGTGGTTTGAGATTTTCCTTTGCATAGTCTATTATGACGGTGGCCCACTCCTTGTTTTTCAGGTCCGCTGAGAACTGCTCTGGTTCAACCGCAGCTACCTCCAGGGCATACGCAAGCGATCCGAACTTTTCCTCCATCTCCTCTACTGCGACGGACTTGTCCAATTTTCCAGGATACTGGGTTGAAAGATTTGCCAGTATCTTCTCTGCCCTCTGCTCGTTCTTCCACTCTTTGAGTTTTTCTCTCTTTTGATGGTCGTTTACCCTCCTAAGTGAGAGATCGAACCTTCCCCTGGAAGGGTTCGCATCCAGGACCTTGCAGACTACCCTCTTTCCCTCTCTAACGTAATCCCTTATGTATTTGATCCAGCCAGACGAGACCTCCGTGATGTGAATGAAACCCTCCTTTCCAGGGAATTCATCCAGACTGCATATCACTCCAAAATCGCGCACTTCCTTGACCGTGCAAACGGCGAGATCTCCAATCTCTGGATCGTTCTTCTTCATTTAAATTCTCCAACTATCTGTCCATTCACTTCGTACTTTCCGCCAGTTGGTTTCGCGAGTACTGTGTTGCAGACCTGGCACTTGACCTCTGTCGAGCCTCTTGCATACGTGAGGGTCTCTGTGCCGCAGTCCGGGCATTTTATCTTGATGAAAGACTTGTCCATTCCCTTAATCATTGTTGGCACCTACGCTTCGACCTCCGCTAGTTCGAACTTCTTTGCTCTCCAGGTAGGAGAATGGTAGGCCTTCTTGCATTCCAGACATCTGTATCTGATATTGATTCTCTTGGTCGGTTTCTCCCTTCCCTCGTAGACTGGCCTGGGGAAACCTCCATAACCAGAGGTAACCCTTCTGAAGCGCCTCTGTCCCTTTCTCATCTCACTAGCCTTCTTTTTCTTTACTCTCTCGACTTCCTGCTGAGTATGTTTCTTACAATGAGGGCAATATCTCATAATCTTTCTAGGTAACTTCAATTATACCACCGATGTTGCAAGCTGAATTTGGACTGCGTATTTAAGCGTTTATTCATTGGAGACCAGATACGACATAGTCAGCGTGCCGAAAGGTCAAGAGGGAATTTGCCCCCCGATACTTTGACACACTACTTCATATATACAAAGGAGCAAATTTTCCTAAAGCAACTGGTGAATCTTACGACTAAATTATTTGCTTGAAACGGGTTGCGAAAAAATCAATGGGAATTGATCCATCAAACCGGTGTGGGCGAACCTCGTCTGGATATTCCGGGAAGCACTATTCCATATTCCAGGGAAGGTATGAAGACGATTATTGCAGCCAGAAAGCCAAAGTATTGGAACAGCCAGCCCCCTCCAAGGCTTCCATAAATGAAACCAAGCCCGAAGAACAGTTCATAATCGAACACCCCCTGGGCTGCTGACGAACTCTTTGATGTGTAAGCTAGGAGTTTTGAGAATGCTATAGCTGAACCGATTCCACTTATTGCAAAGATGACTAGCATGAAAGTGAAACCGTGATTCAGGATTAGAAACGAGATCGTATTCATTGTCGGCCCAAGATTGTATAGAGAATCGAAAACAATGGACAAAAATTATCAATCTGATGCACATAAAGTTGCTTATGTTGGACGAACTTCCTCAATCCTTCGACTCGCTGCAGATAGAGAAAGAAGTATCTGAATACTGGGAAAGAGAAAACATCATGCAGCTGTCCTTCGCAGTAAATAGAGGGAAGCGAAGGTTTTCGTTTGTCGAGGGCCCTCCAACCGCAAATGGTCCACCCCACATAGGACACGCAGAGACAAGGGCGATGAAAGATCTGTTCCTCAGATACAAGACAATGAAGGGGTTCTACATCGATCCGCGTATTGCAGGATGGGACTGCCACGGGTTGCCGGTTGAGATTGAGGTGGAGAAGAAACTGGGAATAAAGAACAAGGCAGAGATAGAAAAACTGGGGGTTTCAAAGTTCAACGCTCTCTGTAAGGAGAGTGTATTTGAGTACGTCAAGATTTGGGCAGAAGCATCCAAGAGACTGGGTTTCTGGGTCGATTACGACAGGGCGTACATCACCATGAAGGACGAGTACATTGAGAGCGAATGGTGGGCGCTTAAGGAACTATACAAGAAGGGCCTACTGTTCAAGGACTTCAGGATATCCCCTTATTGTCCCAGGTGTGGAACCACTCTCAGCGCACACGAAGTATCTCAAGGTTACAAGGAAGTCGATGACTTCTCGATATACGTAAAATTCAAGATAACGGGAAAGGATGAATATTTCCTCGTCTGGACCACAACTCCGTGGACTCTTCCCGCAAACGAGTATCTCGCAGTTAACCCAAATTTCAATTACTTATTGGTCAACTATAAGGGGGAAAAAATCTGGGTGGTAGAAGAGAGAGCCAAGATGGTATTAAAGAAATACGAAATTCTTGACAGCAAACCTGGATCTTTTTTCGTAGGAACAAAGTACGAACAACTGATTCCTATACTCAGGGTCAATACTGGACTGTATGTAGTGGCGGGCGATTTCGTCACAAAGGAAGATGGCTCAGGAATAGTGCATCAAGCGCCTGCTTTTGGTGCGGACGACTATGCAGTTTTGAAGAAGGAGAAGGGAGAGCTTTATGTCACCGTCGACGAGGCAGGAAAGATATCTCTGGAATCTCCCTGGAAAGGGCTTGATGTGCAGACTGCAAGTGATAGGATCATCGAATATCTCAATGAGAGGGGCCAGATGATCAAGACGGAAAAGACATCTCACTCCTACCCTTTCTGTTGGAGATGTGACACTCGCCTGATATTCTATCCAGTTGAATCCTGGTTCATCGGAGTATCAAAGGTCAAGGAAAAGGTTGTAGAATACAACAAGAGGGTGAACTGGAAGCCAGATTACATACGAGACGGAAGGTTCGGAAATTTCTTAGAGGAGGGGAAGGATTGGGCTTTGTCGAGGAACAGGTTCTGGGGAACACCCCTTCCTGTGTGGACGTGCAAGAACAATCACGTCTTCGTGCCAGGAAGCAAGAAGGAGTTGCTGGATAACTCGACGTACGTACCAGAAAATTTTGAACTTCACAGGCCAAAAGTTGACGAAGTGAAGGTAAAGTGTCAAGAGTGCGATGCAGAAATGATACGCGAACCGTACCCGATCGATACCTGGTTCGATTCAGGTTCTGCCTTCTTTGCACAATATCACTACCCATTTGAAAATCAGGAATTATTCAAGGAGAACAGTCCGGTTGATTTCATAACTGAGGCGATGGATCAGACGAGGGGCTGGTTCTATTCACTCCACGTGATATCTTCCTTGCTCTTTGACAGGAATGCCTACAAGAATGTCGTGGTGATGGAATTCGTTCTGAACTCCAAGGGAGAAAAGATGAGCAAATCCCGAGGAGATCAAGTGGATCCCCTCCAGATAATGGACAGAATAGGAACAGACTCACTCAGACTGTTCTTTTTCCAGGGCCCTCCGTGGAAGCCAAAGAGATTCTCGGAAGAGGTTTCAGTTGAGTTTTCCAGGAAATTGCTAGGAACAATTTATAATTCTTATTTACTGTTCTCCACCAATGCAAGATTGGACAATTGGCGCCCAAAGAAGGAGAAATTGGTTTCGGACCTCGACAAGTGGATGCTCAACAGGACCAAGGAATGCATATCGTCAGTAACAAAACATATGGACGAATATGATCCACATCTTGCGCTGGACGACATAAAGGATCTTGTGCTGGATTTATCACAATGGTACTTGAGACTTTCCAGAGATACTTTCTGGAGTAAGGATGTCACAGATGCTAAGAAGTCATCATACTTTGTTGCCTATGAGGCACTGAACAGCATCACAAAAATGCTTGCACCATTCACTCCATTTTTCTCGGAATATCTTTTCATGAAATTGAACGGTGCTAAGTCAGTTCACCTTTCTGAATTCCCTGTGGAAGAAGAATTTGATAGTTCGGTAATAGAAGAAATGAATCTGGTAAAAGAAATAGTAGAATCAGGCAGGAGAATAAGACAGAAGAATGGTCTGATCTTGAGAAGACCAGTCAAAGAGATCGTTGTGACCGATCCCGAGTATGGAAGGGTGATGGAAAAGTTCAGCGACCTGATCAAGAAGGAACTGAACACGAAGGACTTACTGGCAGCAGATCTGAAATCCTACCTAAAACAAGAACACGTTCTGGACAAGAAATCCACAGGCAGAATCTTTGGAAAGGATCTAGCCGCTGCAGAAGCGGAATTTGGAAGGAGTGAAAACCAGCTAGAATTCAAGAAATCCGGAACGGTCACTGTGCTAGGCAAGACCATAACTAATGAGAACGTCGACACCAAGGAACACCTTGACGAGAGATTTGTATCCGACGATACTTCAGATCTCAGGATACTGATAAACAAGGAGTTCGACAAGAAACTATATCTTGAAGGTTTGGCCCGAGAGATGGTGAGAAGAATTCAGAGCATGCGAAAGGATGCGAATCTGGATTACACCGACAGAATCTATCTGCGGATCGAGGGAGATGAATCTCTGATGGAGGCGTTTTCGTCTTTCAAAGAATACATACTTTCAAGCACTCAGGCAGAGGAAAAATCATCGGTTGGAGGATTGGACAAGGTTTGGGATATATCTGGGCTCGAACTCAAGATAAGTATAGAAAAAGTTGTTCCGTGATTCACCGGCCACAATTAGAGCAGGTGAAGTTGAATGAAAGCCAATGAAACTCCCAGGAGCGCCAACAGAAACGATAGGATGAGGTACACAATGAAAGTGACAAAGGCGAGCAGGAATGCTCGCCCAAGGTCGATCTGATATACGCCCATTAGAACCAGCATAATCCCAATGAACCCGAAGAAGAGACCAAGAATTGGGAATATAAGACCGAACAGAGCTCCGAACAAAAGAAAAACGATGGCTCCAATAAATGTCCCACCCATAGCGTACCAGAAACTGGACCGATTGTGAATTATTACCTTGGACGCAAGATAAAGAGGAACAGAAGTAACTATCCACAAAACTACCAGAGCTATTATGATGTTCACGAAGCCCATCGTTGCAGAGGTGATGGCAATGCTTTGTGCGCCCATTGGATTAGAACTTGTAATTGAAATTTAATTCTTTTCAATCCTTATTGTCGGATCGATCGGAAGCAAGAATTGGACTGGTCACTCTTGATGCCTGTATC
This sequence comes from Thermoplasmata archaeon, assembly GCA_021831005.1. GTDB lineage: Archaea > Thermoplasmatota > Thermoplasmata > Thermoplasmatales. The sequence continues at coordinate 7,468 of JAKBNO010000052.1, read as the reverse complement.
GATGGCACGACAAAAAGCTCTTCATCCACCCTGACAACTTTCAACCTGGCTGATCCATCAGCATCAACAACTGCTTTCTCCTTGAAATCGAAGGGATCCATTATGTACGCTGTCTTTCCCTCTCTGTACAGAATTTCGGCCTCTTTTATATCTTCACCATTCCGGTAGACAGTACGATCTTCTAAATCCTCAAGTTTCTTTTTTGACCTCGATCGACTGGCGAAGCTTATCAGAGTCACCAGATCTGCTTTGATTGACACCACTAGATAGAGGTTCTTGTCAGTTTTAAGCACATCTCCCTTCTGGAAATTTGGAATGCGGACGGATACGGTTATCCTGTAGAGTTCGGTACCATTCTTCATGCCCACTAGGTGCGACGTTTCCTTGAAGGACCCTCCGAACCGATCTATGGCCTTCCTCGCCATGGACCTTGCAAACTGTTTGTCCGAAAGGAAGAGATCATAGCCCTCCTTGATCCGGTCCATCTTGGTCAGGAATACGTCTTTGGATTGAGCGTTGTCGACCAGATCGACGAGGTAGCTCAGGATGAAATCCTGTCGTTCACCTTTCTCTCCCCTGAGCTGAAGGATAGCCTCGTGATAATTGCCCAGTTTCTTCGTGCAAACAGGGCACGTGGACAGGGATGTGTGAAGGAAAAACTGCCCCTTCCTTTGCTCTCCGTCTTTTGATGATATTCCTTCGTAAGATATCTTTCTGTTGTATTCATCGCCGCTCACCTCGAACGAAGGTTCCGTAATATTGAATACCGACTCGATAACCGAATTTATAACATCATCTTCCTTTATTGATTTCTCAGACCATCCGCCCAAGAACACTGAGCCGCAATGCGGGCACCGCTTGATCTTGATTGATTTGACAAACCCTTCGGTGATGCTTCCCTTCTTGCAATCTTCACAGATGACAGTCGACCGATCAACTTCCTTCCCGCAGACTATGCACTTCGTAACGGATTATGACTACGTGACTAAAATTATTTTGTCCGATCCACTACTTTAGGAATCTCTACAGGAGATTCAAAAAATTCCCTGAAAAAGACACAGTTATCCTTACCTTTGCATGCGAGGAGGTTGAGTTTTGAGCAGCCATGTGCATCCAAGTAGACACACTCATTCTCAAGTGCCTTGTGGTGGCCCCAAATATCACACTCTTCCTGTATGCACTTGTATCCCGGGTACTTGAAATGACAAACGTCCTTGAGGTCCGAAAAAATGCACCGCACGTAAGCTAATAAATAGGTTGAATAAAAATTGTATTAGAACGACAGGACTAATTTTGATCGGTCAGCCGATGGTAATGTTCCAGACTGTTGAAGCTTCAACTCCACAGCCTAAGGTTTAAGCCGTCTTATTGTCCTCGGAAATGGAACGACCTTGTTGATGTGATCCAATCCAGCAAGCCAGGTAAGCAGACGGTCAACTCCAAGTCCAAAACCAGAATGAGGAACGCTACCAAAGCTCCTCAGGTCAACGTACCATTGATAATCTTCAGGATTCAGGTTATCGTTCCTCATCCTTGAGATCAGCTCGTCCTTGTTCCATATTCTTTCTCCCCCTCCGATTATTTCTCCATACCCTTCGGGGGCCAGAACGTCGTGGTTCATTACGTGGGACGGATCTTCTGGGTCGGGTCTATGGTAGAATGGTTTGAGCTCTGTCGGGAAGTTATAGACGAAAATGGGTTTGTCAAAATCTTCGGTTATAGTCCTCTCCTCCTTCTCTCCTAAGTCGGTCACGTCGTCCAACTGGAGACCCTTCTGTCTTCCTATTTCTATTACCTTTTCGTAGCGATACCTGTAGAATGGTTTTTCAACCCTCTTGATCTTGTTCAGGTCTCTCTTGACGATTTCGAGTTCTCCCTTGTTCGAGGAAAGCAGGCTTTGGGCTATGGCTATGATCATGTCCTCTTCCAGATCCATCATCTGCTGGTTTCCAACCCAAGCAGCTTCTGCCTCATAGTGTGAGTATTCAGTGAGGTGTCTCCTTGTCCTGGACTTCTCTGCTCTGAACGAGGGGGATATGGTGTACACACTTTCAAGTGAATACATGAATGCTTCCAAGTAGAACTGCGAGGATTGAGTGAGATAAGCCTTCTCACCAAAGTACGGAACCTCGAAGAGGGTGGAACCACCCTCGACCATTCCACCCACGAACATGGGTGGTTGCACTTCGTGGTATCCTCTTTCTCTCATGAAATAGCGGATCGAGTCGAGAACTGTCTCCCTCATTTTCATAATGGCAGTCATCTCCCTGCTCCTCAACCAGAGATGTCTGATGTCGAGCAGAAACTCGTCGCTCTTGTCCTTTGTGATCGGGAAATTTTCAGCGAACTGGTAGACTTTGACCTTTGTCGCGTGGATTTCATAGCCGGTGACCGCCTTCTGCTCCTTCGAAACCTTCCCTTCCACTTCGATTGAGGTCTCGATATTGGACTTCTTTGCCATTTCGAATTCTTCTGGAGTGACGGTGCCCTTCTCCACAACAACCTGAACGATATTTGTCGAGTCTCTGATGACCAAGAATATGAGTCGACCAGATTCTCTAGACCTATAGACCCAGCCTCGAACGTTTACCAGGGTATCTACGCGGCTGTCGTCCAGTACATCGTTCACGTGCATGAATCCCCTAATTTCTCTCTGTATAAATACTGTATTTCTGGTAGTCTCGTTTTGCATCGAATTGTGAATGTGTGAAATCCTAGGAATCTAGGTACCGGTCCTGCCTAAGAGAGAGAGAAAAGTTTCTTGAAATTTTGGAACCGTTTTGTAGGATTGTAAATCTCCAGGTTTGATCCAGTAGAATTCGGAGTTTTCTTCGTTCAGTTTCACTTTTGCTGTTCTTGTCTCCATAATCATCGGTGTGATGCCGTAAAGATTCCCGTCGTTCCTGACATAGATCTCTTTTCCAATCTTCCTGAGCTTTGCATCTTCTGTCGAACATTCTTCCAGCATCTCTCGTCTCCCGGTCTGTTCAGGAGTTTCCCCTTCTTCAATGAAACCAGAGATGCCGCCTATTTGTCCAGGGTACGATGGCATATCCCGTGACCTCTTAAGCAACAGGAGATTTCCGTCGTGCATGAGATAGACAGTTGCTACTCTCCTCTCCTTCACATTAAGTATAGAAACATCTCCGGTGGAGCCATTCATTGAAACTCTGTCCCCCTTCAAGAAGACATCTAGCGGTACTCTGTCGACCATCGGTATCTCAGATATTATTGCCCCGGTAACTACCATCTGTTCCGCAGCCTCATTTATCAGTCCAGTTGGTGCAATGTTTCTCGTCTTTAACTCAAGGAATGTGTAGGATCCGACAGTGGAACCACGTCCCCCCTTGAACGCCAACACCTTTCCAGTTATGTTTGTGTTTTCGCAAGGTCCGCTGGTCACGAATCCATCCCTGCTGATCTCGCCGAGAGGCGAAATGAGCTGGTTACAGACAACGACATCGGAAGTGGCCTTGCCTGGAGACAGTCCGCGTCCTTTCATCACCCTATCACCCACTTCAGCAAGTCCAATATTCCCATGAAGGCAACCTTCTGGTTCCCATATCCCTTTAGAGGTAGATAGAAGGTCGCTTTTCCAGAATTGGTTCCTGTTTTGCTGTAGTTATTGCTCAGCGGCGAAACAACCATGCAGGTATCAGAAAATACCTTTCCTCCAAAATTCTCTATGGTCTTTACGGATTCCAATGATCGAGCCTTGACCTCTCTGGAAGTAAACAGGAACAGGTCGGGTCCAACCTTCTTCTTTCCCTTAACCAATCTTGCTATGTAATCTAGCTCCTCAGACGAAAGGTGAGGGCAACCTATTGCGATGAGCTCCGGCTCCTCTTGAGCCGAATTCTTACTGATGGTTTCATCGATGTCACTCTTCTCCACGTTTATCGTTTCAGGGGAGTCAGATACAAGACTCGTTTCTTTCGTTATCCCGTCCACGTGGAACATGGGAATGGATGAAGTTGCAGACAGGGCGGCTGAAAGAGCTTTCAGTTCAATCCCTTTTGCTTCCTTCTGCCCTTTAATGATTGGAATGTTCCTGTTCAATTTTGGTCCGAGAAAAAGACCGAGCGCAGCAAATCGCGTATAGTCAAGCTTCTCTGCTACATTCACGACAACTGTCGCTTTTCTTCCCTCATCCCGGTGGAGGCCGCTGTCAGGGGTCTTTCCTATTATGGCGGATGCCAGTGCAGATGGACCGCTCTCCCTGTTGGTCCTCGCTCCTATGAGAGAGTTCACATAGATGATCGCGGAGCTCTCGGCCCAAGAGATGTGATCTCCAAAACTCGGTTCGTTGTAAAAGTAATATGGGGTGCAGGTGAAGCTATCCATTACTCCCATCTTCTGATAGATCCCAATTATCTCCATCTGTTTCTTGTGGAACGTTTCGTCTATGTCAACTGGCCCACCGTTCTCGATATCAAAACCCAGTGGATTGAGAGAGGTCGGAACCGAAACCTTGTGCATCATTTTCTTGAGGAACTCTATCCCGCCTTCGCCGACGTTCTTGTACGAAACACCAGAAATGTGAGCCGACTTGATGGGTATCAGTCTCTCTGCCTCACCCAGCTCTCCCAGAGAATACAGTAACCTTATTGCGAGCTTCGGTGCATCTCCCATTTCCCCCTCGAATATCTTCTCTTCTTCTTTTGTGAGTTGCAACTGCCTCACCTTTGTGACAATAATTCTTTAATCTTTTGTTTCGGGTCGGAAGACAAAGTTATGCTCCTTCCGATTATGAGGTAGTCTGCCCCGCTGTCCATCGCCACTTTGTAGCTTCCGCCTTGAGTTCCAACCCCAGGGGAGAGTACTTTCAATCCAGATATTTTCTTCAGTGCACGTATCCTCTCTGGATGTGTAGCTGGTGCAACGATACCATCAGCTCCTTCCTCCTTTGCCATCATCGCGATCTTTTCCGAGTTGCCAGATATGAAGTCTGTGTTTCCGGGGTGAGACATCTCAGCCACGATATAAAGGTCCCTTGCTACCTTTCTGACTTCCCTGACGACATCTCTTCCCACAAATCCTTGCATGATCACTCCTTGTGCACCTTGTTCCGTCAAATTTTTGGCTATGTTTCTAGAGACATCTGGTATGTCCGCTATCTTGATGTCCACGATCACCTCTCCGATATTTGAGACCTCTTTGACTACACTGGATCCTGTTGAAAGGATGAGTGGATAGCCAACCTTGTAAGCCTTTACCAGTCCCTTGACTTCAGTGGCCACTTTTAGTGCCTTCTCCTTATCTTCAATATCTAGGGCAAGGATTATGTTGCTTTCCATCTGCCTGTGATGCCGTTTCAAAATAAAATACTGTCCATATTCAGGGAGAGGGGAAAATTCGGTAAAGAATTGCGATAACTATTTTATTAGTATTAAATGTCCTCCTACGAAAGATAAGGATGAGTCAAGATAGGGGAGTACTTGGGGGAAAGCTGTTCACTTACATAGACGAGCTGATTGCGAGGCTGAAGGGAACGATCATAGTCTTCATTATAATTTTCTTCGGACTTTTCCTTTTAGGACCGGTACCATTCAGGCTAGACGGGTACAACCTTTTCTATCCGTTTCCTTCATTCTACAACAGTTTTTCGGTCGTTCTCCTGAAACTGATGGAAACTTCCCTAGTGCCACCCAAGATGGTACTGATCAACATTGCCCCGTTTGACATAGTCGTGAGTGTTGTCTACATTTCCCTTGCCTTCTCGCTATCTATTGTCATCCCAGTCCTCGCATTCCAGTTCTTGAGTTTCTCCAAGACAGCCCTATATCCGAGAGAGAGGAAGGCAGTAACATTTTCGATAATACCGATATTGATCCTGTTTGTTGTGGGGGTCGTATTTGCTTTGAAGCTGATCATGCCTATTCTCTTTCACGTCATTTATGCTTTTGCCATGGATGTGGGCGTGCTTCCCACCCTTGGGATACTGCAGTTTGTTTCGATAGTGGTATTGATAACAGCTGGGATGGGTGCAATTTTCGAGACACCGATAATCGTGTTTTCTCTCTCCTATGTCGGGGTAGTTCCACCATCTTTCTGGTTCAAGAACTGGAGATATGCGATCATAGGTGCATTCTTCGTAGCTCTGCTCATTTCACCAGGAGCAACAGGTGGAATTATGGAGACAACGATAGCGCTCATTATAATTGCTCTTTATTTTTCTGGTGCGCTCCTGGCCAAATGGATTCTGAGCAAGAGACTCCGGGTGGAGCAGAAATCAACTTCAACGTAAACACGGCAGCGCGGGACAAAACTATAAGTTGAATAACATATAAGCCGATAATTTACAAAGAGGGTATGATAAATGACTCACAAATCTTCAGCGCCTTCGGTCGAAGGGTTCAAAAAGATATCATTCTGGAGAGAGGAAACTGTTGGCGTAGTCACTCTGCTTTCTCCGGGACACATCGATAACACGCTTCTGGAGGAACTCATCAGGGTCTTCTCTATCGCAGCCCTGGATGATCAGGTATCTTCAGTCCTCTTGACTGGGTCTAACTACATCTTCTCAAGGGGTATTTCTGTTCCAGAAAACAAGAGCTATGCGGACCTTAGAGATTACTACAAGAGAATCCAGAGCTTAGTCCTTTTCTGGATAGCCCTTGAAAAACCAATTTTCACTGCCATAAACGGAACTGCCACTAACAACGGTCTCTCTCTCGCACTCCTAGGGGACGAGACATTCTTCTCGGAAAACACCAAGATAGTCTTGGATAAAGAAGAACCAGTCTTGCTTCTTGGAAGCTCTACGATCCCGGAAAAGATAGTGTTGAAGGGTGGATCCCTCGCAGTTAAGGGCGTTGAGACGGGAAAGGATAGTATGATGCAAGATGTATTTGAGAAAACAAAGCAATTGCAAAATCTAAGCTACAACAGTGTCAGGAGGAAAAAGTTTCCAGAATTTGAGAAAACACTCCTACAAGAAGAAATTGATTTCTTAGACTACTATCTATGGTGTGAAGGATGTAAAAAATAAGATTCAATAATCAACTCTAATCTCGTACGGTCTCTCGTGTGCGGATTTCTGTCAATTCAAAGGGTGCTTAATTGTGGGGTTCGGGTTTTGGGGCTTCGGACTTTGTCGCTTCGCTAATTTCTCTCTCGACTTCCATCCGTCCCTTCCTGAATTCACCCATTGCGCGACCTAGTGCTTTAGCGACTTCAGGTATCTTCTTTGAACCGCCGAGAACCAGCAGAACGACCACGATCAATATTATCCAATCTGTTGGGCTGCCTAACATCTGAGTTTGCATTTAAGTCGTCTATATTAACATAATGGTGATTTATGGTAAAAACTGGCATTACACCGATTTGCACAAACTTGCGCAAACTCGGTTCCGGAAGCCGAACTAAAAGGGTTTAAACTGTTACCACCAAAGACTGTACGATGCTGTTGAATGATTTGAAATCATTATTGCTGCGTTTAATGGAGAAAATTCATTTTTTCATTTTC
>JAKBNO010000019.1 GCA_021831005.1 Thermoplasmata archaeon | reverse complement strand
AGTCGGTGAAAACAAGGGAGGGCTATGTTCAGGGAAAGAATGACTTCGGAAAGTTGGGTTATGACGGACCTTGTCCTCCAAGGGGCCACGGATTCCACAGATACTTTTTCAAACTCTATGCCTTGAACTCGGTCTTGGACTTCGAAGGAGTTGGGACGAGAGAAAAAGTGATAAAGTCAATGGGCGGTAAGATATTGGGTCAGGCTGAAGCAATGGGTAGGTATAAGCGTTGAATCAGCCGAGATAGCCGATGAAGTGATGGGCTATCAACCCAATCGCAAAGGTGGCTAGGAATCCAAGAGTTACAAGTCCAAGCGAACGGAGCAAGTCCTTTCGGAGTTTCCCATTTGATTGGATAGAGATCACAGAAGTTACAAAGCCGTCGACAATTATGACCAGCGCAAAAGAGACGATCAACGCTGTATACCGCTGCAGAAACAGGAATGGAAATATGGGTACAATTGCTCCTATAAAATAATAAAGAGCAGTGTTGCCTGCTGCTCTCTTTGCAGAATAACTATCCGTTGAGACTATCTGTCCTTTTGCACGCTCAGAAAGATAGGCCCCTATCGTCATTGAAACAAGTCCAGAAGCACCGAAGACTATCCCTCCCACGGCAACATAGATGTTGTTGATAAAGACCCCTGTAAGTCCTGCAACACTGGCAAGCACCTCTATCAGCCCATCAGACATTCCGTAAATTGCATCCCTCACCTTGTCTGCGTTTCCTTTGAGTTCTGTGCTCATCTGGATGAAGGCGTCCTCGTGATCCTTTTCGTCAGTCAGAATCTTGTTGAGTTGCTCTCTTTCCCACAGTTCAGTTGATTCTTTTTCCAAGTAATCGGAATATTCCTTGATCGCATCTACCTCTCCGCGCTCCAGATATCGGACGAGGAACGAAATTCCAAAAATTTTCTGAAGAAAACCAAGATAAGAATAGTACCACGTATTTCTATTCTTGAAAGGGGGGAGAGTTCTGCCCTTTTTCTTGATAATTTCGGCCCAGAAGTCAGAGTGATGAGACTCTATTGCTGCCAGTTCCATGAGCTTCTTAGCTATATCCTGCTTCCTCTCGCTCCTCCTCCAGGATGTCATGATCCTCTTCGAAATCCTTTTGTAAAGGCTAGCGTCATTCAGCTCATTCTCATAAAATGTTTCAGGACTACTGACCACTCAGATGCATCATTAAATCGTTAATAACGCTTTCTGGAATCGCGTTTCAAATGCACTAAAAAAAGGAAAGAATAAATCTATTCAGGCAATATGGGGAGAGTGGTAATATGACCCAAAATGTTTTAATCATGGGAGCAGCAGGACGTGATTTTCACAACTTCAATACGTACTTCAGGGATAAGAAGGAGTACAACGTTGTTGGATTCACAGCCACTCAAATACCAAACATTGAAGGAAGGACCTATCCGAAGGAGCTGGCCGGTAAACTTTATCCAAAGGGAATACCAATCTATCCGGAATCTGACCTAACCAAACTCATAAAGGAGAAGAAGGTGGATGTAGTCGTATTTTCATACTCCGATGTGCCCCACGAATACGTGATGCACAAAGGATCAGAAGTCTTGGCGGCGGGCGCTAATTTCCTAATGCTCGGACCCAAGGATACGCAAGTCAAGAGCAAGAAACCATTGATCTCGATCTGCGCAGTCAGAACTGGTTCAGGAAAATCCCAAACAACCAGGAGGGTCGAAGACATCCTCACAGGGATGGGAAAGAAGGTAGTCGCGATTCGGCATCCAATGCCATACGGCAATCTTCTTGATCAGAAAGTGCAGAGATTTGCTACAATGGACGATTTGGTGAAACAGAAATGCACCATCGAGGAACGGGAAGAATACGAACCCCACATCAAGAGGAATGTTGTGATATACGCTGGAGTGGATTATGAGGCAATTCTGAGGCAGGCCGAGAAGGAAGGGGATATAGTTCTCTGGGATGGAGGGAACAACGACTTTTCATTCTACAAGAGTGACCTGGAGATCGTTGTTGCAGATCCGCACAGAGCTGGTCACGAGATGAAATATCATCCAGGTGAAGTTAACCTGAGGTCTGCCGACGTCATAGTGATCAACAAGGAAGAAACGGCAACACTGGACAACATAAACATCGTGAGAGAAAATATAAGGAAAGTTAACCCGAAGGCGATAGTAGTGGACGGAGCATCCCCCTTCTTCAGTGCAGATTCCGAGAAGGTCAGGGGAAAGAGAGTCCTGGCGATAGAGGATGGTCCAACACTCACTCATGGCGAAATGAGCTATGGCGCGGCAGTGCTATTTTCCATCAAGTATGGCGCTTCGGAGCTTGCAGATTCCAAGGATTATGCCAAGGGCACAATCAAGGGAGTTTACGAGAAGTACAAGCAAATCCACAACTATCTCCCAGCAATGGGATATTCTCCCAAGCAGATAAAAGATCTAGAAGCAACCATAAACGCAACTCCAGCAGACGTCGTAGTCTCTGGAACTCCAATAGACTTGACAAAAGTGGTGAAGATAAACAAGCCACTCATAAATGTAAAGTATGAGCTTCAGGAAATAGGAAAACCGGACCTGACTGACATTTTAGCCAAATTCGTCAAGACACACTAGTGGCTAATTCTTCTATTTTTTTTATTAAATTTTCTTTGCTTCCTTCCCATTCCACTTCAATTCTTTTTTCTGCTCTTGAAGGAGATTTGGGATATCTAGCCTCATAAACCTGGAAATCCAGGTTCATAGACTTCAAAATATCTATCAGTTTTTCGGAAGGAAAATTCTTCTTTACCCTTCTACCCATCTTGCGGGTTACTGCAGTATTAAAATAGGTCTCCCAGAGGGTTCGCTTCATTTTTTCTGAATAAGTACTGCATTGATTCTTCCGCTCTGCCCTGGCCTTGATGTCACACGAGCGTTTCCCAGCTCTGTAACGACTACGGCCCCCTTTGTTATGATGTTTCTCTGGGCAAAGTGCGGATCTGCGATATTCTCCTTCACGTTGAGGATCTTGACTTTCTTTGTGACCCTAGCCTTTGGATCCGTGACATTGATTTCGTTTCCTTTTAGCAGAGCAGACTTGTTATTTCCTCCCATTCCTCTGACTTGTTTCCTCTTTACATTTCCAAGTACGGTCAGTGTTGGTTCGTTTCCTAGCTCGAATCTCTTTTTGTGTCTGTTCGACTTGAGTTTGCCACCACTAATTTTAGCACTTGCTCTTCCGTGATATATGGCCATGTGAAATCGCTATGATGAAAAAGTAGTTAAATGTTTCACCTTGATTTCGACTAGAAAGCAAATCACCGTTGGGCTATCGGAACGTACGGCAGGTCAAGCGAGCCCACGTACCATTCTACGGGCCTTACGAGCTTATTGTTTCCCCAGTACTCGACCACGTGGGAACCCCAACCAGCCATTCTTGATGCTACGAAGATGGGAGTGAACAGGTGGCCATCAATTCCCAAGACTCTGTAGAGCGGTCCTGCAAAGAAATCAACGTTTGGCCAGATGCCCTTGGTGGCTCCTAGCTTCTCGACCATCATTTTTTCTGCCCTCAACGCAATCTGGAGAAGTTTTTTCACTTCTTCCGATGGTTCCTTCGTGAGGCTCTCATCCAAGAATCTCCTCACGATCTTGGCCCTTGGATCATACGTCTTGTAGATCCTGTGACCGAACCCCATGATTCTCTGCTTGCCTTCAAGGGCTTCTTCGATGTATTTTTCAGTGTTCTTTGGATCTCCTATTGCATTCATCATGCTCAATGCTGCCTCATCTGCCCCACCGTGAAGAGGTCCCTTCAGAGTTCCAATTCCCGAAGTAGTTGCAGAATAAACGTCTGCCAGAGTGGATGCAGTGACAAGAACGGAAAAAGTCGATGCGTTTGTACTGTGTTCTGCGTGAAGAATGAACATAAGGTCTATGAGCTTGCTCTCGAACTCGTTCGGTTTCTTGCCCGTGAGCATGTAGAGGAAATTTGCTGAATGACCGAGCGATGGATCCGGAGGAATGTATTCCTTGTTCTCTCTAAATCTTCCAGTTGCAGCCGCAATGGATGCAGTCTTGGCGATAAGTGTCACGATTTTATCCAGGGTTGAGGCCGGTTCCCTGTTATTTGGGTCCTTATCATACATAACGAGCATAGACGTTGCAGTTCTCATGACGTCCATCGGGTGGCTCTTCGTCGCCATCACTCTTATCAGATCAATAACTTCCTTCGGCAGATCCCTTCTTTCCTTCAGCTTTTTTGTGAACTCCTCATATTCTTTGGAAGATGGGAGTTTACCATTGAGTAAGAGGTAAGAAACTTCTTCGTAGTTTGACTGATCTGCAAGGCTCTCTATCGAATATCCCCTGTACCACAGTTTGCCATTCAGACCATCCACCTTAGAAATAGAACTTTCGTCAACGTAAATTCCTTCCAATCCATAGTTAATGACTGGTTTTGCACTCACAATAATCAAGTCAGATAATTGATGTTAAATACTTAACATTAGCTTAATTGTCTGAGCAAAAATCAAAGAAGAAACCTTATTTCTCGGCAATGAATATATTAGAATGAAATTCGCACTCGTAATGGTGCTGTTCTTAGCATTAGTGGTTGTTTTTTCAATTCCATCTGCTCAAGCAAATACTCATTCCTTGGTCATAATAAACTTCAGTTACCCTGTGGATAGTGGTGCACAGGATTATTTCCAGTCTGTACTGTCGTACGCAGTTTCACACAATGATCCCGTGATTATTGTGATGAATACTCCTGGAGGGTACCTGACAAATGCGTTTGCAATAGTAAATTACACAATAGCTGCAGAAAAGACGATCAACGTCACGACATACGTTCCGTCAGGGGACATGGCGGCATCGGCTGGCTCCTACATAGCACTTTCTTCCAACTACGTCTATATGGGTAATTCTAGCTTCATCGGTCCATCAAAACCGTACATCATAGGCGGGAGTGCACTTGAAGAACAGCACGTCACAAACGCGTCTTACTCTTTCATGGAATCACTTGCCCAAACGCACGGTTGGAATCAATCAGCGGTTTATCAGATGGTCGAAAACAATGTCGCTTATACTGCTCAAAATGCCTCAAGGATTGGACTCGTGTCGGGGCTATCTGATAGCCTGGCTGGAGTGCTTCAGCAACGGGGGTACCAAAACCTTCCCCAAATTCAGTTCTATGAAAACGATGTTCAACAAATGGAATCGTTCCTCTCGAATTCCACGGTCGCAGATTTCCTGATACTCATTGGAGCTGTCGCGATACTACTCGACATATTCCACGGATCTATAGCTCTTAGCGTTGCAGGCATTGTAGCCCTTGCGCTAGGATTCTGGGGTGTCACTCTAGTCAGCTTCCAGCCTATAGCAGTTCTGTTGATGGTACTGGGAATTGCCCTCATATTCTTGGAAATCAAACTTGGCCACGGTCTGGCTATGGTTGCAGGAGTGATTCTTGTCATTGCTGGCGGACTGATTTTGCTCATAGGAGTCAGCTACTCCGCCAAAGGCCCTATAATCACCGGATCCAATTATGCCTTGATTGCACTTGAGGCAACGGTGCTCCCCATAGGAGCCCTCTATCTGATCGGTATCAGAAAGGCAGCGCTGAGCAGGCCTGCAAGAGTGGGCCCTCAGATCATAGTAGGGAAGAAGGGCAAGGCAGTCACAGACATAGAACCTGGAAAAAAGGGAGTAGTTAACGTGTTGTCAGAGGAGTGGAGCGCAACCTCTTCTGAAGCCATAATGAAGGGAGAAGAGATTGAGGTCTTGAGCTATAGTGAAGGGCTCGCAACGGTCAAGAAATCTTCTTGACCCTGACGGTCACGTTGTCAGTCTGGACTTCGGTTATGGTGACAAGGTCATTGTCCGAGGTATCCGAGTCGCAGACGAAGCTCCAGTCTTCATTGACGACCGTGACGGTTCCGACGACGTTTGCGGGGACTCCATTTATGACCCTCCCGGTCTGTCCTACCAGGGTTTCGATATGAAAGTATTTCTTCGTGATTCTGTGAGAAATGGTGATCCTAAAACCAACATAGAGTAGTAATGCTATCAGAAAAAATACGATCGAGAAAGCAAGAATGAATGTGTTGTTCATTCCCGTTGTTAAGTATTCAACCAGCAGTATGATCGCAAAAATAAGAATTATGGCAACAGGAATTACGGTCCTGAAGCCATATTTTAAGGCAAAGTCACTGGGTTCCTTTGTCATTGTTCTACTTATTCTTTCTTGTTATTTGAGGCTGATGCCGACCTAAGGGTTTCAGTGAATGGCCTGAACATTTCAGTGAATTCCATAGGTATCACGTACTTGGTCGAATTGCTCGATCCCAGAGTTTTCATCATGTCGAGATACTGGAGTGCCATCGTTTTCTGATCGATTTCCTTGGCTGCACTGAATATCGTTGAGAGCGCCATGGCGTATCCCTCGGCCCTCAATATTGCAGATTGCCTGTCTCCTTCAGCCCTCAGTATGTTGGATTGCTTGTCTCCCTCTGCGACTGTGATAGTTGCCTGTTTCTTTCCTTCAGCTTCTGTGACCACAGCTCTCCTTGATCTTTCAGCGCTCATCTGCATTATCATTGCATCGGATACGTTCTTTGGAGGCAGTATTTCCCTGATTTCCACGTTGGTTACTTTTACTCCCCACCTGGTCGTTACTTCATCAAGCTTCGTCCTCAGTATTGCGTTAATGTTCTCTCTCTTTGATAGAACTTCATCAAGATTTATGTCTCCCACAACGGCCCTCAGTGTAGTTGTAGCAATTCCCATCGCAGCCCCTTCAAAATTCTGTACCTGAATGACTGAGTCTGAGGCGCTGATGACCTTGAAATAAATGATGAAATCGACGTCCACCGGTGCGTTATCTTTTGTGATGCAGGTCTGATGAGGAATGGTGAGGAATCTCTCTCTAAGGTCGACCCTTACTGGAACATCAATTATCGGGTAGATGAAAACTATCCCGGGTCCCTTCTGAGCAAGTGCCCTACCAAATCTGAAAACGACAATTCTCTGATATTCTCTCACTATTTTAATCGAATAAAACAAAAATGCCAGTAGAATTATAGCGACCAGAGCAATTAGGGCGTCTTCACCCACGTTAGTAGAGATTGCTAGTGCTGTTGTCATATATGGGATTATCATAGCAGTCCATCGATAGTTCGTATTAATGTTTTTTGAGGATTGGTCGGACAGAGAACCAAAGTCAAAAATTATTAATATCATCTTTTCTTGTCAAAATATGGCCAAGGTTGACTACAATTCTAAACCTATTGATGACAATTTCTTCGACAAGCAAGACGAGTTTCCAATCACTGGAAATCACGCTGGTCACGAGGTCAGGGCCGAAGGCAAGGAAAGGCTAGATAAGGATGGAAAGGTCTATCCAACTAAACTAGGAATCCACGGAACTAACGTAGCTGTTGACTGGGAGTCTTGTATAGCAGACGGATCCTGTATGGATGTGTGCCCTGTCAACGTTTACGAGTGGTTCCTGAATGCGGGAAACAAGGGGACGGGCAACGACAAGAAGGTTGCGGAAGGAACGGATGAATGGAACAAGGACAGAACGGACAAGTGCGATCCAATCAGGGAGGCGGACTGCATTTTCTGCAACGCTTGTGTTACTGCCTGCCCAGTAAGTGCCATTTCCGTGGCCATGAGAAAGTAATACGATCGACTACATTTCAAAATTCTGACCTATTCTATTTTATTCTTCTTCGATTCCTTTTCTTCAAGTATTTCTGTCCAAGTGAGGAAGCAGTTGCTCAGTAGCTGATCTTCCTTCTTCATAGCAGATTCTTCTTGAAGTGCGACTCTGTTTTCTCCCAAGCATCTTCTGCAGCTTCCTTGACGTAAGCAGCCCCATCAGTGTTTGCGAAGGCGTGTCTCGTATTCGGGTAAATCTTCAGCTCAATCTGCTTCTTGAATTTCAGAAAATTTGTTATTGCTTCCGGTATCCCCGCATTTATTCCTGGATCTTCTCCCGCATAAAGTGCCAACACTGGACCTTTCATCTTCGAGATATCATTAAGGTCTGGCGGATTTGCTCCGTAATAGACTACAGTAGCATCAAATGGAAGTTGGGTCGATACTCTGAATGAGAGCCCACCGCCCATGCAGAATCCAACAACGCCGTACTTTGAAGGTTTGAAATTACTCTTTAGATATTCATACGCCATTGCAAGATCCTTTGCCATTTTCACTTGCAGCTGATCTCTTCCCATCATGAGCTTGGTTATCACTTCTCTCTGTTCGGCCGTAGCTCTTTCCATCACTGCCTTTATTGATTCTGGTTCTCCCCTTTTTTCCACAGGAATTTCGAAGAAGAGCCTCATAGCCATCGCTATGTTCTCCTGTGTGAATAGATCGTACTCCTCCTTTCTTGAGTACAAGTGTGGAGCGATTACAAGAAATCCAAGGGAAGATAAGCGCCTTGAATAATTCTTGATGAAGTTTGTCAGACCCCATATCTCTTGGATCACGATAATAGCGCTCTTTGAATTCCGGTTCCCTACGAGAAATGACTTGACATTTGAACCATCAAAAGTTGGATATTCAATTGTTTCTCCCTCGTCCATAGCATGACATCTAATATTTTAATTAAGGTTTTCTAAATGGCTTGTTCGATAAGCGAACCACTACTTTTCTATTCTTCTAAACTCTTTAAAACCGAACTTAATGATTTCTTTCACATTGGAGAAGGTTTCGAGCCCTTCGATTTCACCCTCGTCTATCCACTTGCAGTCCGAGGATTCTTCATTATTCTTGAATTCTGAACCCGTCGCTTTCCCGAGATAAATCATGTCAAAGTGTTCGTGAGGTCCTTCGGAGTAGGGGACGATTTCATTCATTAAAACAAGAGGTTGTGGTGTACTTTTTGCAGATACGGCATCGACAGTGAAATCACTCGTAGATAGGATTTCAAAAGAGGCACCGGTTTCTTCCTTGGATTCTCGTATGGCGCATTCTAGTGGATTCTCATTCTTCTCAATGTGACCACCTGGATAGATCCACATGCCAAGCTTCCTGTGCTTTACCAGAAGGACCTTTCTTCCGTCCTCGCTGAAGATCAATACTCCTGCGACGATGCATTTCTTCAATATTTCACCTTATTTCCAAAAGATACAATTGATTGTGCAAATATTTTGTTCTCTTATTCGAAACCTGAACAATTAAAATTCCACCCGTTCGAGCACTCAACCGTGCAATTGAAGGCTCATTCGAATCTCTTTTCTACGTTAAGAGCGCCGAGGGGGAGATTTGAACTCCCGATCTCTTGCGAGAACAAGCTATCTGTAAATCCGTTCCAGGCTTGCGCCTTCCCGGGCTGGGCCACCTCGGCTGTACTCTACCTCAAATGCACAAGGTTTATTATTATTTCCACGTTTCCAACAACAATGGAGCTTCTTGAGGGAACGACTGAAGTTCTGGATATTTTCACCAAAGAATTCGTTGGTAAGAAGGATGTCATTTTGGGTATTTCGGGGGGGATTGATTCAACACTAGTGGCTTACATTCTCAAGAAGAACATCAGTAAGGAAAAGATCCACCTCTACTCACTTCCTTTCGGTAAAGAGAACCGAGACGTGAAGAGGGTTTCAGATTTCCTGAAACTTCCATACGAAACTATACAGATGGACAAGGCACTGGAGTTTTTTGAGAGCACATCTAAGGATGCAAGACTGTTGGGTAACATCAAGGCGAGACTTAGAATGATCTACCTGTACTCGGTGGCCAATAAGTACGATGGTCTGGTAGCAGGAACTTCGAACAAGAGTGAGCTCCTCACCGGTTATTTTACAAAATTCGGTGACGGTGGTTCCGATTTTCAGATAATAGGCGACCTGTACAAGACCCAGGTATACGAGATAGCTAGAATGTACAACTTCCCAGATTGGCTGATGAAGAAGTCACCGTCAGCTGACTTGTGGGAAGGGCAGACGGATGAGAAAGAACTGGGGATTTCTTAC
>JAKBNO010000037.1 GCA_021831005.1 Thermoplasmata archaeon | reverse complement strand
AGCGACATCTACCAAAATCCCCTGCTCATTTGCTATCCTTATCAGCTCTTCTCCCGATCCCGTCAGTCCATAATCCTTCCTGGACATTGCAGCGGCTGCAAATTTTGTATCATAGTTCCAGGTGAGGCCAACAGCTCTCAGCCCCAAGTCCTTCAGAAGGTACAAATCAAAAGGATCCTTCAGACAATCAGTTCCTTCAAGGCTCAGAAGTATCTTTGTACCTTTCTTCTTCACATCTTCCTTGTTCAGAACCAGATTTACAAGTCCTTTTCTCTCGATGTATCCGTAGAATTTTAGTTGTTCCATCAAGTCATCCCACAATGCTACAGACGCCCTCGACGGTGTTCTATATTGTCTGGTTAACTCGTCCCCCCTATCGTTGACAACGAAGATGTGGGGGAAATTGACCCCAAATACAATTGCATCCTCGAACTTCTTGATCTCTTCAAGATTCGATTGCTTAGTCTCTGAAATTACGTCTTCTCTTTGAGAGGTTATACCCATGTCCTGATGCAGATCTATGAATTTCACAAGACTGAAGTTGGGCTTTGTTATTTAACACTTCTCAACTTTCTTGAATGCGTAAAATCCAGAATACCTGTATTCTCCTACCTGTATAATTCGTATACTTTTAGATAAGCTCCTTTCTTCCTGCTCTGGATGTCAACTTCCTCTGAGTCTACAGAAGCAGAACCAATCTGTCTTCCCTCTAAATTTTCAATGATACAGGTAGACCCCTTCTTGAGATTTCCAACTATGTTTTTAATTCCAGCAGAATACAAATTTGCGCCGTTCTTGATTCCATTATAGGCCCCCTGGTCAATGATTACCCTCGGAAAGTCCTTGGACCTCATGATTATGAGGGTGGGCAGCCATTTGTCTTGATATTTGACTAGTATCGGAACCGTACCATCATAGACTGTAGAGTGGTCATTCTCCTCTATTTCTAGAGTCTTTGACTCAACTACTATCCCAAAGCCATCCAGAAGACTTTTGAACTCTTTGGTTTCCCTTTTAGAAAGAAAATGCCTCTTCACCTCATTAGAACAATTTCTGGAACTTTAAATTTTACGTTAGCACCATTTTCCCGTTAAGTTCTATTGCGTCCCTCTTTTCCCCGACCCCGATCAGAACTATGGGCACTCCAAGTTCGTCCTGAATGAACTCCACATAATCCTGGAGTTTACCTTCACTACCTCCCCAAGGCTTGAAACTTTCATAGTTGATTCTATCAGGACCGTGCATTGGATCAAATTCTTTGATTTCAGTTCCATTGGATTCATATGAAACTGCTACCTTAATATTATCGAACTTTCCTAAAACGTCGACTTTGGTCAGTGCTAAGTAATCGAGGGAATTCAATTTAACCGCCTTCCTCAACATAGGGATATCGAGATAACCGACCCTTCTTGGCCTTCCCGTCGTAGCTCCGAATTCATTGCCGAGTTTTCTAAGTTTGTCCGCATCCGTCCCGAAGATTTCGGTAGGAAACATTCCTTCTCCAACTCGGGTGGTGTAAGCTTTTGCAACACCGATGAATTTTGAAAAATATTTCGGAGAAAGGCCCGTTCCCACGGTCACCCCTCCGGACGTAGTATGGGAGGAAGTCACAAACGGATATGTGCCAGATTCCACATCTATGAAAGTTCCCTGAGCGGCTTCGAATAGTGCCGTCTTGCCTGCTTCCAATTCCGTTTCTAAGTACGATCGAGTGTCGAAGAGATAACCCTTTATTTGATTATAATCTTGAACAAGGGAATCGATATATTTTTCGTCGTATGGAATCTGGTAAATCTTGCTCAAGAGGTCAAGATTCTCTTTCAACCTATTCACATCTCTGAAGTCAACTAACCTGATACCATAACGTCCGAATTTTGATTCATATGCTGGACCAATCCCCTTAAGAGTGGTTCCTATAAGTCCAGCTCCTCGGAGTTGCTCCAGATATTTGTCCCTCTTGAAATGCAATTCTGTAACGACATGGGCCATTTCGGAGATCTTTAAATCGAAATTGCCTTTAAATTGTTTCAAAAAGTCAATCTCTTCCACGAGTTTCCTTAGATTTATCACGACTCCGTTTGAAATAACTACTGTCTTAGCTCCGAGGAATCCAGCTGGAACAAGATGGTACTTTATTGTCTTGTCTCCCACTACGACAGTGTGTCCAGCATTTTCCCCACCATTGAAGCGTACATTGATATCGAAGTCCTTCGAAAGGTAATCGATGATCTTTCCTTTCCCTTCATCGCCAAACTGGCATCCGACAAGAGTCAAGGTCTCCATTTGAACCTTTTACCCATATTTGAATACAGATAATAACTTTTCATTGTCGTATTTAGGGCAATCAAACTCGCTAATTTCAGAGGAAACTTGTGATATCAAGTTTGGGCGATTTAAATCCTTCCAGTAGCAATATGAGCTAATTGAATATTCTTATACGGCAAATACCTTCATGCCACAATGACTTTCACTGGAAAACTGAAGGGTCTGGGTGTCGCTATCAGATACTACCCACGAGCACGATATCTGAGACGTTATCAGAGGATACTTGAGTCGAAGGGAGAACCACCCGATCGGAAAAAGAGTATCGCTGAGGCTATCAAACTCAGAGACACGATGATCAAATCCGGTCCCCTCTTCATTAAGTTAGGTCAGATGTTATCTTCCAGGAGAGATGTCGTACCTGAGGAGTACATTGAGATACTAACCGATTTACAGGATTCCGTACCGATGCCTCCGTTTGAACCGGTAAAGGAACTCATAGAATCGGAGATCGGAAAACTAGACGAGGTGTTCGAGGAATTTGATAAGTCTGGAATCTCCGGTGCAAGTCTTGGGTTGGTTTACAAGGCAAAATACAAAGGTCATGATGTGGCCGTGAAGGTGAACAGGCCAAACATCAGAGAGCGAATTAGGAAGGATAAGGATAAGATCTATGCTTTTGTTGCCCTACTGGAACGGTTTACCGGCAAATCATTTTCTTTATCAAGTTTTGCGGATCAATTTCTCACTAGTCTTGAACTGGAACTTGATTACAAGAGAGAGGTAGAATCAATAGAAACTATTGGTGAGAAGATAAAGGAACTAGAACTGGAAATGGAGGTGATGGTTCCGAAACCTTACAAAGAGGTCTCATCATCGAAAGTGCTAGTCATGGAATTCATGGACTTCATAAAGATCACTGATATTGCCGCCCTGAAACAGAACAATGCCAACCTTCCCAGAATTGCTAAGGTCTTAGACGAGCTATTTCTGAGACTCGCACTTCGGGAAGGTCGTTTCCATGCAGACCCACATCCAGGGAATATTGGATGGAACAAGAGCAACAAACTTGTCTTACTCGATTATGGAATGACTTCCGAGCTGCCAGAAGAGATGAGAGACAAACTGCTCATGGGTTACTACTATCTATCCACATTTGACGCTAGGCATCTACTCAATGTTCTGGTGGATATAGACCTAATTGACCCGATGGCAGACAAAATATTCATGGTAGAGGTCCTTAGCACCATTTTCAAGGACTTAGAAGGAGAGGAAATCAGCAAGATGGAATACGAAGAACTTGTACATAAGGCAAATACGATCCTCTTGAGATTTCCTTTCAGACTCCCGTACGGTCTTGCATTATTTGCGAGAATGTCTGTTATCCTAGACGGAGTCTGCAAGACTCTCGATAAGAATTTCAATTTCATTGAGGTAGTTGCTGAAATTATGAAGGACGAAAAAGCTGCATTTAAGGTCTTGAAGAGAAGAGTCCTCGAAATTCCTAAGAGGATCGAGAAGCTGGTAAACGACTACCTAAGCATACCTGAACTTATAAGAAATATCAATAGGACTCAGCCTAGAAAGAAGAACCCCAATTACTCCAGCGCAATCATCGCATCTGGTTTCCTAATCTCAGGTGCTATTATCATTACAACTACACTATATGGACTAGTGCTTTTCGCGGTCGGGGCAATCTTAGCTGCGCTATCTTTCAGAAACTAGCTTATGGGTACTGTTTTTACTTCTTTCCTTTTGACTGTAATTCCTAGGACACCGTTATCCATCGAAGCTTTGATGGAGTCGGGTTCGAATTCGCCATTGATTCTGATGAATTTTGAGAACTCATCAACCCTTTCTTCGTAGACAAGCTTGCCCGTGGGATTCTTCTCTCTCTTTCCAGAGACTTTAAGCCCACTTTTCGTGCTCAATATCTTTACGTCTTCCTTCTTGAATCCGGGTAAGTCTAGGTAGATGTGAATTTCCTCCCCTTCTTCAGAAATGTCGATTGGAGGATAGAACACCTCTGAAATTGTTTTGATCCGCTGTCCCGCTTTTCTTGCTACTCCCTCTATCCCTATCTGCATAGTCATAAAGACTGGCTGATAATATAATTATTTTGTCCCTTTTATACTAACTTGGGTCCCCGATAATCTTCAGGACTTCCTTTTCGCGGGATCTTATCCAGTCTGAGCTTGTGGAGCTAATGTAAATCCTAATTGCTGGTTCCGTCCCCGACTTCCGGATGAGGATAAAGCTATCGTCTTCAACAAGTCTCAAACCATCTATTTCATCGTGTTTCATATTTGTATATCGCTGTTTCAACAAGGTCTTTACCCGTTCAAAGTCCGATCTATTTGAAATTTTAATTCGCTTGAGTTTGTAGTCTGGTAGTTCCTTAATCAAACTGGATATCTCCCTTCCCCCCGAAGAAATTATATCCAGGGCAAGGGCCACGGTCAACCCTCCGTCTCCTCCATTCAGGTAGTGTGGAAGGATCACCTTGCCATTTTCTTCCCCTCCCATCAATCCCTTTGAGGATGTTAGAACCTCTGATATCACAGGTGCCCCTACTGGAGTTCTTATGACCTTGACACCATGCTTTTCAGCTATTCTGTCAATCAAGAAACTTGAAGCCACCGGAAACACCAGGTCTCCCTTTTTGAGTTCTAACATGTGATCTGCAACGAGAGCCACCAACTTGTCCCCATCTATCATCTCCCCTTTTTCATCTAAAAACACAGAGCGGTCTCCGTCTCCGTCGTGAGCTACCGACAGGTCAAAAGGAGCACTCTTTGCAAATGAAATTAATTCTTTAAGTGTCTCTTCTGTGGGTTCCGAACCCCTTCCGGGAAAGAAACCGTCAGAATTTGAATTTACACTCACGTAGTTGACTCCCAAGCGTCGAAGAAGTTTTGGTGTGGTTACTACGGTAGTGCCGTTGGCACAGTCAACTAATACTCTGAAATGCCTTTGCTTGATATTAGGTACATTAACGTTCTTGAGTATCTCATTCAGGTACAGTCCAACAGCATCATCATTTCTGACTTCACCTACGTCCTCCCATCCAACCTTGTTGAATTTTTGACCGACTATCAAATCCTCAATCTTAGTTACAACGTCTTCCCCCGGATTAGAGCCGTCCTTTGCGACGACTTTGAAACCGTTATATTTAGGCGGGTTATGAGAGGCAGTGACAACGGCTCCAGGGATATTATTATGTTTACAATAAACCTGCGCGGTGGGAGTAGGTATCATCCCCAAGTCCACCACGTTCTTTCCAGTATTCAGCAGTCCAGACTCGACTGCATCCTTCAACAAATGAGAAGTCGTCCTGTTATCGTAAGAAAGTGCTACATCGGAGTCACTATAGTAGGTCCCAACCGCCATACCAAATCTATAGCCAAGTTCAGGCGTGATGGTTTCGTTCAAGACCCCTCTGATTCCATTCGTACCAAAGAGTGGCATTGTACCTTATTGGAAGGTAAATACAAATATTTTACTTCTAGTTGGGCTGGTATTCATCAATCAGCAGCAGAAAAATCAGGCTCGAATAGGTTCTCGTAGCGAATTGTTGAGAATCTGCAGCTCATCAAATCTCAAAGTCCTATTTGTTTTGTTGTAATATTCCCGAATCAAATTGTCTCTAATCGTGGCAAGCTCTTGAGAATCCACAAAAACCAGAACCGAACCCGAGTATTCTCCAACGTTGAAGAGGTAATTCTTAATTTTGTACCTTTCAAGGAGATTTGCAATGTTCTTCTGGAAATCAGATAAGACTCCCAAGTTGTAGCCAAGCGACTGGGAGTACTTCGAAAGAAACTGAATGAAGGAATCAACGTCATTCTCTTCGAATGCCTTTGTAGTGCGATCATACATCTCTTCTTCGAGTATTGAGTGATTTCTGATTCCAACATAAGGGAAGCTGAGGGTGGCTGGGTCTCTGTTATCCATACCACTATCGCTAAATTTCTTGAAGTTTCTAAGGAAATTCGCATAATTCTGGTTACCTCCTAGATAATTCTCAGATATCAGAAACATGGAAAATGGCTCCAAGTTGACGATTTCATTTCTGAATGAGTTTGAGTAGGACTCGAAGAACAATAAGTTGTTATTTTTCCCCTGCTGTCTTGCAAGAGTCTCATATGGATAAATCTGCCCTTTGACCTTTCCCTGGATCTCGGTACTGATCTGATTGAATTCGGCGGGGCTCAGGGTTATTTCGTTAACTGTTGAAAAAGCCTGGACTAGTAAATCTATGAATGCAGAATAATGTCCTAGAGCCATCTGATAACCTAGATGTTCCTCAGCCATTATATATGGGGGATACTTCCACCCTCTCTGGATTGCAATGTTGACCATCATTTTTATTGGGTCGTACCAGTCATTAGAGAGTTTAGAAATTTCGTAAGGGAGATCTACAGTATTTGTACCTCTCCAGACAACCGACTCACTCTTCCTTACTAGAGAATGAATTGAAAGAGATGCGGGGAAGGCGATAACCCTTTTTAAGGTAGAGACAGCAGGTCTCCCAAATAGAGTCACGACACCCGACTCAGAAACTTTATATCCCCCTGAGAAAGCATTTACGGTTTCTTCGTCAAACATTACTTGACAAATATTTTAAACATAAAAGTTTTCTTTGTTTATGATCGTATCTGACGGCACTATTCTTGAGCTCATTCAGAACGGGACTATGTCCATAGACCCATTTGATCCTGCTAAGCTGACACCAAATGGTTATGATTTCAGCATTACTGAAAGAGTTGTAATTGAGCCAAACCACGGGGCACAGGTAGAGACTGTTGAGGCTGTTTCACTACCCGGATTCATGGGTTCTATGATGTTCCTCAGATCCTCTTATGCGAGGAGAGGAGTTGTGGCAAGTTTCGGTTTTGTGGATGCAGGTTTCAATGGCAAGATCAGGTTCTATCTTAAGAACCTGGGCGAGGAGGCTGTAGACATAGTAAAGGAGAAGGGTGTCTTTCAGATGATCTTTCTAAACTTGGACAAAGAAGCTGTTAAGACTTATGAAAAACGTTCGGGACACTATCAGAACCAAGGTCTCAAGTTGAAATGACCCTACCTCTCACATTCACAACCGGGATGAAACCTCTCAAACTGATCAAATACCCGGGGTCGAAGACGGTTCTATTGCCGGAAATATCTAAGATATTCTGCGATTCGAATAAGAGTGACTTTGTAGACGTCTTTGGGGGTTCGGGTGTTGTTTCCCTAAACGTAGAAGCAGCTAAAACAATCTATAATGACCTCAATGTTGATTTGTACAACCTCTTTAAAGTTATAAAGGAGGGGCCTAACGAATTTTTGAAGAGGGCTGAATATTGGACAAAGAGCAAGGAGGAGTTCCTAAGATATGGAGATGTGCTCAAGAAAGTGGGATCGATCAATATCGACGAGTATGACAAAGCTCTGAGAACATTTTATCAATTCAATGTTGGTTTTGGTGGTATGGGGGCGACTTATCGCACAAGCAAAGAAAAATCTAGCTATACTCTAATGAAAAGGATAGTTACAAACTTCAAAGAGATCAGCTCAAAAGTGTCAAGGTGGGAAATTGAGAACCTAGATTATGTCAAAATTTTCGAAAAGTATGATAGCTTCAATACCCTTTTCTTCTGTGACCCACCTTATTCTAGCAAAAAGTGGTATGAATATGGTTTTTCCGAACTGGATCTTGAAAAACTCAGACAGATTACTTCTAGCATAAAAGGAAAGTTTCTGATAACCTTTGACAATAACGACACAGCTGCCGCTGCAGTATTTGGTAAACCAAACAAGATTGTAGAATACGAAAATCAGAACAAGAAAAAGATAACTCCGACTTCTTACCGCAAATATTCCTTCTATTGGAATGCAGAAGAATAGTGTAAGTTGTGTCATTAGAAGAAGTCTGGTTCTAGGCAGTGACGGCGTCAATATCTATCGGTTAATTGAAAGTAGTTAGTTTTAATATTTCAACAGTAGATGGTTTGATTCCCCTAGATAACTCATTGGAAGCTTTTGGCGTCCACTGAGAGAAAATAGAGTCGCTGGAATATTGTTAACGGTAATTTTAGCCTGTTTCAATTCTCAAAGTTAGGCAATTATTTCTTTCCCTCTCTTGTTCCAGTATTCACCGAAATAGGGTTGTTTGGAGTCTCTATAATTAATGCTCCTGTAATCGATTTCTCATAGCCAGTAGTAATTCCATTGGTTAATTTTCCAATTACCCAGAGTGAAACATAGCTCAATGAGAAGACAAATGCAGCAACCACCAAAATTGCCAGAGATTGTACTTCGAGTTGTCTAAGTGCAGATACTCCCCCACCGAAAATAAGACCGTTAGGGAGATTTGCAGCACCAGAAACGGATGAAAATCCAGTTTGAGCTACGAACGCAATCATTATGAAGCCAATGAGTCCCATTAAGAGGTGTGTTGGAAATAAGCCGATCGGGTCACTGTACCACTTCCTCGTCATAACTCTCTCTCCGACCAGAAACAGGGGGCCACCGACTAACCCAATTGCTATGGCTACCGCTGGACTGATGTAGCCCGACAGAGGTGACATGAGGATCAGACCTACCAATATTCCATTAATTGCATACAAATATCCAGGATCTTTCTTTGTGATTAGGAATCTGAAAAACATAGTTGAAATCAACGCCGACGCCGCTCCTAAGAAGGTGTTAAGACCTACTATAATTGTTTCACCGTTGAACGCAAGTATGCTTCCCGCGTTGAAACCAAACCACCCTATCCACAACAATAGAATAGATAACGTCAACCAAGCTGGATTTATTGATATAACTGCTTGTGGACTCTCAGAGTGTCCTTTTCCCCTCTCTTCTCTCCAAATTTTTAGCACTATGGCTAGGCCGGCGAATCCTGCTGCCGCGTGAACTACAAGTCCTCCACCAAAATCTCTAACTCCCAGCCGATAAAGCCAACCGGTAGGATTCCAAATCCAGGCCGCAGGTAGTGTCCAGATCAATGTATAATATACGACTGAATAGGCAAGAAAGGCACTGAGTTTCATTTTTCTCAGTGCGACAACCCCTACTATGGCAAGCGTGACTGAGGCAAATGCTGTCTCGTAAAGGAAGTATGTGCCTGTAGTCAAACCGGTACCAAAGTAATGAGACGTCATAGACCACCATGTCCCTTCAATAATAGCCGAAGTACCAGACGACGAACTGCCAAAGAAAAAGCTGTTATATGTTGGAATACCAATTACTCCGTAATACGTTGGGGCAAACGCCAGATTAAAACCAATGAGAGCCATTAAAAAAATGGCAGTACCCATTATCAAAATTGTTTTTATCAGACTATTAGAGTAACGTTTCCCAAGCTCGCCATATTCCAGAAAACCAATCGCAACAGTCATCAGAAAAACTAGAAGGGCTGAGAATATCATCCATAGGTTGTTAAATAGGACCGCATCGGTCAATATAGATCACCAAATTTCAAGTGCCTAATTTCTTCCAGATAATTAAGTTCTACGAATATTATATTTTATCAAAATTTAAAATGTTTAGATAGGTAACATTATTAAATATTTAGTGAATTCAATTAATGTTTGTTTGCCCATGGATTAGTCGACCTCTGAACCTTACATTGGATTCCTATAGGCCGTTCCAGATACTTCAAGGAAAATGGTCGCTTGGAACCAGGCAGACCTTTTTTATTGAATTAATAATTACCAATCTGCTAGAAACCGAACTTGACAACATTGGACTGCACAAAGGTCGATTTAGCACGAATTATTCCCAGTTCTTTTAAATGTACCTGGAATTTTGTAGTCCAGCCGTTATCCCTTTCAAAGATACTCAATCTTCTTGTTGAAAC
>JAKBNO010000051.1 GCA_021831005.1 Thermoplasmata archaeon | reverse complement strand
CATCCCTCGACATTCAACAAAATTCCATTTTTAAATCTATTCCTCTCAAGACTACTGGCTGCAAATCCTGCACGTGAAGGAATGGTGTGTTCTCACAATTCTCAGAACTTAGCTAGTGGAAGACAACGATGACCGCCATCAAGCTTATTATCACAATCTGGAAGGCTAGTTGAATCAAAGCACCATTACTTATCCATGATAAACGCCGTTTGAGTGTTATATCATCAGTTTTCCCAGAACGTGCTATAAGGAGTGAGTTTGGAAACACTGTAAGGAAGCCTGTAACTACCAAAAGAATTCCGACTGTGAAAATCCATGTGAAAAGACCGCTGGTCGGATCCCATACATTTTCACGGATGGCGAGATAGTAGCCAACTAGAGGCGTGAGTATTGATGCGGTAGGCATGAAGAATAGAGTAGCCGGAGCCATCCGGATTGCGACAGAAGCTCTGGTATCTGGGCTCAGTTCTCTAAATACTAGTCGGAAGATGACTCCGAAGAATACGTCCACTCCAGTCCATATTGCCCCAAGCAGAATGTGTACATAGTCCAAGATGAGCAGATTTCGGATCACCAGAGCAGCGACGACGGCAATCAGGGGGACTAACACGGAGATAATTCCCATACGGCTTACGACTCCATGCTGCGAGTTTGTTGTCATAAAGGTACACCCGTTGCAAAGTGTGCCATGAAGAGGATGAGAACTATCTGAAGGATGAGCTGAATCAACGATAGCCGTAGGTTCATCATGGTTAGCCTAACTATTTTTCCGACATCTCTCGACCCGTACACTATCTCGAGGTACACTCTCAGTTCATTGGGTAGGAATATTCCAAATCCCTGAATCATCATTACGATTACGATGACCCCAACCGCGATGAAATAGGGATTGAATATGGATATACCCAGAGGTCGTATGAGGTAGAGTCCAGCGGTTATAGTGGTTGTGGCGATCGATGGCATAAAGAAAAGCATTACAGGAGTGAGTCTTATTGCAACCTCTCCTCTTTGTTTTGGTGATAATCCAGCCATGATGTAGCCAAAGAATATGCCCATGACAAGATCCATTCCGGTCCAAGCTGAGCCCGAAGCAACGTGAAAGTACTCGAGAAAGTAGAAACTCTTCGCGAGAATAATTAAAATAAGGATTGCAACGGGTACGATGAGCATGGGTAGACCCCTCACAAATATCTTCTTCCAATCAACATTCTGGAAATTCTGGATATCTTCCTGCATTTTTTCACCACTAATAGGTCGATCTGTCGGATAGTCGAATGAAGGCAAACCAAAGAGACAGAACTATCGGCTGCTTGATTCTTAAAGTCTTGTCCTTGGTTCTCTTCCTAAGCCTCCATTCAACATCGTGGAACCTATTCGCTAACACGCTTCATCCTAATGGAAACACTTCCCGTACCATCGCAGTTACCCGTATTTTGTGAGACATTGCATCCGCTTCGACGTGCTCGTCACCCTACACCGGTGAATGACTGGAAATTTATCGTAACGTTTTGGAACGTGTTGTCTAAGTAGAGACCTCCGTTTGCGTTTGCAACCCATATTCCTACCGCTTCGTTGACTATTATATTGTCAATAACCGTGTTCCCCTGAGCTACGGGCGGAGCTGGATGTGTGTTCTGTGGCGTCATGTCTGCGATGATTGCGATTGCGTTGGGCGCAGGAGCCAAGTCGAGATCAGATGCGTTGTCGAATGGTGGGTTGTTGATCCTCTGGAACGCTCCGAGTTCCACATAGTTAGCCCATATCTCGTTTCCAATGTCCGCCGCACCTGGTGCCACTGCATTGACTATGATGCCGTCCTCCAGACCGCCTATAACTGTGTTGTTAAGGACAACGTTGTCTACAGCCCTGGAGAAGGGGAAATCTGCAGCGACTACTATCGTTCCGACGTTGAAACCAGTCGGTCCATGCGGTGTGAGAATAGAACCTATTACTGTGTTTCTGAATATCCAGTTGTTGGAGACGCTCATGCCTGGCCCCCAAGCTGCCACAACTATTCCGCAGCCAGATGCGTCATTGGCCACGTAGTTGTCTGCAATAAAATTGTTGTCACCACTCGAATTCGCATTTGGTATCGGTAGTCCGGTTGGAACCAAGGACGAACTGCTGTACACTGCGATTCCGCCGTCACCGACATTGTGTGTTATAGTGTTTCCAATGATGTAGGAGTTGGAAACACCGTAGAACCCTACAGCCTTATGGTCAAGTATGGATGGGACTGGATGGAGAACGTCATAGCTTATGTTGCTGTACATTACTGATATACCGGATGTATCCACTGCAACGATCCCGTGATCATCAGCACCGAATATGTGGGCATGATATATCAACACGCCTGTAACCCCCGGTCCAATGTAGACTCCAAAGGTGTAGCCCGTAGCGTTCACTTGCCCGCTTATTATCTCTCCTGGATAAGCTATTACCCTCGCAGTAAGATTTCCTATTCCTATCGATCCTGAGGCAGGTGCCTGAGCGGAGCTGTTTGCAGTAGTAACAAACAGAAAACCTCCCATCAGGAGGAACGCAAGAACAATAGTCGCCGGCTTAACTAAAGTTTTCACGTTGTTAATAGGCGGTGTTGACTATTTAAGGGGTGGTTTTACTTCATTCGGGTAATTCCGGACCAGCGACCATGCACTTTGCATTAGCCAGTACTTTCTACCCCGTCATTGAAATAACAGAGCTAAAGTGAGATTAATTTGTTTACGAATAAATCCAACACTGTGTTGGTTCCTTCAACCACTGATCCAAGGTTGAGTTCTCGTAACCGCAATCTACTTTTTAGACTCCGCAATCAGTTGTGCAATATCATCCAAGAACACTTTCATTCCGTACATAACGGCAAGACTTCTAACCTCTTCAAACTTCTTCATCGCTTGCCGGACAGACCCTTTCTGCATCAGCATCCAGCCTCTCCATTTCTTGGCCTCACAAAGGAAATAGTGATCTGCCTCAATCTCGGCTGCTCTTTCTGCCATGGCAAAATTATGGTCTGAAATGAGCCAGTTCTTCTTGTGTGCATTTATGATCCCTCTGGCCATTCCTTCACTCATGTTTGCCAGGTTGTCATCTTTCCCTCGCCTAAAGGACTCGGCTTCCGCAAGGTCTTTCTCAGCCCTCTCAATCCTCCCTTTGAATGAGTTAATAATCGCTCTATAGCTGAGCGAGAGTCTCAGGTGCTCCTCTCCAAGTTTCTCGTTTTGATCTCTGTACATCTGGATAGATTTACTTAGGATGAGGATGGCATTCCGGGAATCTCCCTGTCGCCAGAGGGCAAAGGCCTTATGCAACAGACACGCCGCAGCGCTGATAATGCGATTCATTTCAAAGAGCCCGGAGTAGGCAACGTCCATATCCTTTATTGCGCTCTCGAATTTCCCGCGGAGATAATCATTGTAACCTCTGTAAAATATGGCTGCATAATAATTTCTCTTGTCCCCTATTTTTCCATAGAGCTCTATTGCTTGTGAAAGGTAAGATTGGGCAGAATCTAACTTTCCCAAGTCACAAAGGGTCCAGTTGAGCGAATACAGTATATCGGCTTCAAGATCTTCCTTACTGAGCTTTCTCCTTGTGACGGTTAGTGATTTCTGAAGGATCTTGAGGGATGCATCATTCTTCCCGACAGTATTGAGCGTCTGCCCCAACCATAAGGACGCTCTTATGCCAAGCTCTTTATCTGCATTTTTTGCAATACCGATTATCTCTTCAGAAAGCTCCATTGCGAGAGTGTAATTCCTACCCATTTGTTCTATCTTTGCCACCCACAGAAGAATCCATCCTCTTGCTAAGGGGTCGCGTTCTATCTTTTTTAGGTGATTGAGAACTGTGAGGAGCGGTTCGGAAAAACCAGAATCAACCAGAAGAGCTGCGTTTGTCTTGATCAGTTTAATGAGGGAACCAGATTCTCTAGATTCACCAAAGTGATAGATTGCCTCTATCGTGGAGGTGGGTGAGTGGTCTGATGCATAATAGTTACCTAGTCTCCTGTGAATCTCCATTGGGTCGCTCTGCAATGATGCAGCAACACTTCTCACAAATTCGTGTACGTAGTAAGACCTTGAGCGGGTAGAAATCAATCCCTTATTTACCAGGACTTGCAGGTCACTTCCAGCATCTCTCTCTAGAGCGTAATTCAGTTCCTCAAGCGAAAAGGCTTCGCGAAAAGCAGCCGCCCACAGAAGAGTCTCTCTCACAGAATTATCGAGATACTCTACTATCTCTATAGCCAAAACTGAAGTGAGAGTCTCAAGAGTTATCTTCTCCTCAGATATCTTTCCAACTAGGGAAAGAGCTAAGGGATATCCTCCAAGAGAGGAAATTGTCGTAGCGTCATGCTTCTTCCCAGCGCCTGAAAGAAGCGCACGTGATTCATCAAAGTTCAGTCCTTTAAGATTTAAGACAAAATACCCGTTGGTTGGGGGTGAGACCTCCTTAGAGATTACGATGATTTTAAGACTAGGCTCCGATAGGCTTATGTCCCGGATAAGTCCAGTAATATTCTTGTCTGAACATAGCTGGAAATCGTCGATGACAATGACTGAGTTGACTTTTCTCATCTCTGATATGCAGTAGTCGATTACCATCCTCTTGCTTGCACCAATTGCTATCATTCTGCTCAAATTCTTCCTTCCGATGTGGTCAAGAAATGAAGAAATCTTCGTAAGGAGATATTCGAGCGAATCGACCTCTCGGATAGCATGCCAAAAGATCGGTTCCTTTAGTCCACTTGTATGTTTGGCTGCCAGTGAAGTCTTACCTATACCGGAAATACCACTTATGAACACCTTAGATTTTTCCTTGAGGGCTCTTAACTCCTCCTCTCTTCCCACGAACGTCCTGATCTTAGGAGGAGAAAAATCGATGAATTTCAGGGAGTGTGCTTTCGCCGAGTAGTCCTTCTTCTTTATAACGAACGACGGTTCACCGGATGAAAAAGAAATCTCAATTTTCTTGGTGGTAAGGAAGTACTCCTTTACGTTTCTATCATTCACTCTCACCCACCTGTAGTCAATCAAACCGAGCTTCCTCATGGACGAAATTCTTTCTGATGTGTGGGACTCGTGCATTCCAACCGAGTGAGCAATGTTCTTTACGAACAGAGGTTTCTTAGATAACATTCCCAGTATTCTTAACGAGATCTCATCCGAAAGTACGCCTCCGATCCTTCCGAAAGTTGATTCTCTTTTCATGTTCAACCTTAGAATTTTCGCTGTTCTTTAGTTTCTTCTATCCTCTGTGAGCAACAAATTTTCTTAGAATTCACGGAGATTGATTAATTAAGGTAGTCTTAAACATTTTTATTAATTTAGCGCACTTAAATAAGAAACTAATCATCCCGTGACTGGGATCATGGTTTCGTAGCTCAGGTTGCCCGAAGACCCATAGTACTCCAACGAATACAGAGTGCCATTCTGGACTCCACTGATCTGGAAAGAACCGTTTGCCGTGATGCCTACTAATATAGAAGTCAGTTGACCAACGGTAGAACCAGTTGCGGGAACCGTTATGTTTATTGTGTTTATGAAGACGGAACCCGTATTTTTTACCGTGGTGACGAAGGAGCACGAGCCACTGGAGTTGACGAAGCTCGCCGATTCGATGCTGAAGTACACCCCTTTGTGCTCGGTGGCGTAAGCATTGTGGATATTGTGGTCTATCTCAATGAACACTATCCCCCCCATAATCAAGACAATCGCGATACCTATTGATATTCCCGCGAGCTTTACGTTCATCCTTCTCTTGTTCGCGTTCATTGCTGCATCGAAAACCGGATGTTTCCTTCTGGCTTTCCTATTCCTCTCCAAGCTGCTTCGTAATCTCCTTCTTCTCTCTCCTTGTGAGCCTAGACATTTTTCACCCCTTCCAGAGACCTATTGCGAGGCCTATGAGGAAGAGTATAACGGATAGAGTGAGTTGAACTGCCCCGAACTTCACAGTTGAGATGTACGTGAGAAAGAAGGAAGACCATTTGTGAAACTCATAAGTGAGAGATACCTTAGGAACGAATGCTATTCCAACGTATCCTGCTATCACAATTCCAACTATCCCAAGGATCAATGCAGTAAGCCCCTTCTTCACCGCAAGACCGATGAGCAATCCCGATACGAATGTCAATATGATCGTGATTATCTGGTTGTAGGAAACGCCGTCGATTGAACCTGAGACAGAGACGGACTGCGAAGTATTCAGGGAGTAGAGTGAGTAAGCAGGAAGATAGGCGAGGGGAAGTTGGGAGGAGGGACTAAAAGTGTTGGTCAATGAGTGGTAAAGGAAAACGGCTGCAACGGAGGAGACTATCGAGACTGCGACAAGAACAGCGACAACATCCAGGCGGAACTTCTCACCGATGGAAGGGTGAACGGTAGGAGACGACTCAGGCGCAGTCACTGCGACCCGCCTTTCAGTTTGGTAATAGCTCTTCCGGTTCTAGTGTACACGAGGATCGCTGCTATGAAGCTGAATAGGGAGAAGAATATACCAACGACGTAGAAAACCGCAGGTAGGGTAAAGCCGCCATACCTAGAGTTGAGACGGAACGTCCCAACTATAAGAGCGAGTATCGTGCCAATGAACGCCATGATGGCTCCAATTAAGATAATGATCGCACCCACTATGAGCGCAGCAAGTCCTACGACCGCGGTGGCAATTATGATCAGGGAGCCAAGGACTATGATCACCAGACCCACTATATAGAGCGTTGTGCCTGTATAGGCAGAGTTGAAATCGGTGGAGATTCCCTTCAGTATGCGGTAACCGGATCTTAGAGAAAGGAATGCAACGAAGAGTATTACAGCGCTCACTATCGCCACACCGAATACGACTGCGAGTACGGGGCTGCCAGATAGCAGAGAGGGAGTAGCGCTGGTAGTAGAAGTGGTGAATGAGCGGAGGCTGGACAGCAGGATGATACCGGGGATAATCGATACAGTTGCAATGAGGAATCCAACGATGGAGAGGAGAGAAAATCGTCTTATCTTGGTCAGTGCATCCACTTCAAGAGAAGAGGACGCAGAATTCGCCTGATCCGTCATAGCTGACCAATATGAAATGAAATATAAACGTTTGGTGGGCGAGACGTGCGAATAGCTCACCTCTCTATGTAAAACTGCTTATTTCTCTCACCTCAATTCTTCATAAATATATCCAAACAATTATAATCTCTACTTTAGGGATCAATACTTCTAACACAACAGTGAACTACAAGAACTTGTTAATTCACATTTAAAGATGGCTGAAAACTAAGTTCCCCTTAGGAGGCGTTCTTGACTCAATATTAATAATATTTGATTCATGAGAAATCAAGCGGCACTTCCTAATCTGATCGATTGTTCCGTTTAATGGAACTGGAATGGATTTCTTGTTCAATATTTGTCACCGAGAGACATACACGCTTCAAAAAAGGCAAACGAAGAACTGACGAGAAACACCTACATGGAACGGGCCCGCGGGGATTTGAACCCCGGATCATTGGCTTAGAAGGCCAATGCCTTATCCAGACTAGGCCACGGGCCCATGCTAGGCTCCAATGGAAATGGCTAGCATATTATTATTTTTTTGCAACCTCTCTTAAGAGGTATTACCTTCAACTCCTTTCTGCATCGTTTGGTTTTTTAAGGTTCATATGATTTCGTTCAGATGGAATCCGAAGTCACTATAGCGGTAGCAAGGCACGGACAGACTGATGCCAATGTCAGGGGGCTGTGGGTTGGAAGCGGGGACGATCCCCTCAATGAGAAGGGAAGAGAACAAGCAAGAGAATTGGCCAAATCTTTGTCAGTTTTTCACTTTGACTTTATAGTATCCAGCGATAAGAAGAGGGCCATAGAAACCGCTGGAATTATATCGGAAATACTCGGTGTTCCAATTTTCGGCCACAAAATGGAACTCAGGGACAGGCATTATGGAGTACTGGAGGGCTTGACAACCGAACAGATCAGAGAAAAGTACAACGTAGATATGAAATCACTTTCAAGAGAGATTGACGACCTGGGAGAGATCGAAACTGTAAGTTCCGTTATAAAAAGGGTGAGTGAGTTCGTGGCATCAGCCACAACTAATTTTGGAGGTAAGAATATTGTAGTCATAACACACGGAGCATTCATTAGATCTTTTTATGAAATGTATGTGAACAATTCTAACGGAGTGCGTTTTACCAACTGCTCGCACTTCATTTTACGGTTCAAGAATGGAAAGTCTGAGGTCGTGCGAGATCTAACTGTCATCTGATGTCTTATTCTGACACATCGGTGAATGATATATACTGAGAGTAAATTTAGAGATGGTAGTCCCAGGATGGCCATCGCCAGAAATGGTGAGGAAAGTCCTCCCTCCAGGTAGCAATCTGGATAAATCCCTGGTCGAGAGACCTGCTTCGCCTCAAAAGAAATGACACAGCTTCGGTTAAGGATGAACCTCTCGGAGGGGACGTTCCCGAAAAATATGATGAGACAGAGGAGAAGAGATAGGAGCAAACTCAAGCAGTTCCGAAGACAGCTATCACAGGAACAGGTAGAGCGCACTAGTCAAATGCCATCAACCCGAAAGGGGTAACAGAAGGAGGCTTACTCGGGACAACCTCTACTTTCCAGACCGGAGCTATGACTGCGAGTAGTAGTAAGTTTTATAATTGCTCATATCATAATTGGGCAATGGAAGACGAAGTCTCTAACAGAATGGAAGCACTCCTGATTGCGACTGTTACCCCTCTCGCGAAGAATGAAATCTCAACCGCACTGTCAGTGGATTTGAAAACGGTTGAGAAATCACTAAGATTGTTAAAGAAGAGATATGATGATACTTCCCTCGAACTCAAAATTATGGGAAGGAAATACAAGATAGGGGTGCGGGACAAGTATAGTGAAGTTGCTTTCAAATACTCGGAGAGTGAAATAGACAAGGGAGAACTCGAAATCATTGGTCTGCTCTTCAGGAAAGGTAGAACGTATATGTCGCACGTCGAGAGACTTCGTGGAAGGAAGACAGAAGAAGAGTTAGACCATCTCAGCAAATTGGGATTAGTAGAGGTTGTTCCCAAGGGAAGGAGAAGATTGGTAAAACTCACGAGAACGTTCTTCTCTAAATACGGAAAGCAGCTCAAAGAGAGGATTAAGGTGGAGGGAGTCCCAATTGTACCCGAACCCCAGGAAGACCCTAATCAGGAAGACAAGGTGACAGGTTGAGGGCACTCCTCATAGGGGGAGGAGGAAGAGAGCACGCAATTGGTCTTTCGATACTGAAGTCCGGAACGGAACTGGTGGTGATTTCACCAAACAGGAACCCCGGTCTTATGAGAATAGCGAAGGAAGTAATTATTGGCAATGAAAACGACAAGGAGTTGGTGCTGAAAAATGCATTGAGAGTCGAGCCCGATTATGTTTTTATTGGCCCGGAGGCACCGCTTGCTAGTGGTGTATCAGACATCCTCTTTGAAAATAATTTAAAGGTTTTTGCTCCATCTTCCTCTGCCGCTAGACTTGAAACGTCCAAAGCCTTCTGCAGACGTTTCATGTCGGAAAACAGACTGAAGGGCAATATAGAGAGTACTTCATTCTCGGACCCTATGAAGGTGAAGGACTTCATCGAACAGATCAACTACGATTTTGTGATCAAACCAGATGGACTTACTGGGGGCAAGGGAGTCATGGTCCAAGGAGTTCATTTCCTGACAAAGAAGGAAGGAATTGAGATCGCGCAAGATTACTTACTTTCTGAAAACCAGACTCTTTTGATAGAAAAGAAAGTGAAGGGAGAAGAGTTTAGTCTGCAGGGATTTGTCCACGACACAGATGTCGTTTTCTTGCCCATTGTCCAAGACTACAAGAGGGCGTTCGAAGACGACAAGGGACCGAATACGGGAGGGATGGGTGCCATATGTTTTTCGGAGAGGGGACTGCCTTTTATCGATCCTAAAACAGTTCTGGAAGCTAAAGAAATTCTGAAACAGCTCATAACTAGATTTTCTGAAAAGGTGGTTGGCTACGTAGGTCCAATATTCGGAGGTTTCATAGCCACCTCGGAGGGGCCAAAACTTCTTGAGATTAATGCAAGACTTGGCGATCCTGAGGCAATGAATGCCCTGTCCCTCATGAAGAATTCCATAATGGATATCGCCGTTTCCATGTTCCACAATCGAGCCCCTAAATTGGAATTTGAAAACAAGATAAATGTGCTTAGATACCTTGTTCCTAAAGGATATGGCACTAAGTCAGTTCCATCCACAATCCAGCTGGATGAAGAAGCTCTCATGTTAAAGGGCATCAAGACATTCTATGCCTCGGTGAACCTAAAAGGAAAAATGTTGGAGCAAACGTCATCGAGATCGCTGGCACTGCTTTCTGAGGGAGAAGACCTAGAGGATGTAA
>JAKBNO010000033.1 GCA_021831005.1 Thermoplasmata archaeon | reverse complement strand
AAACGGAACGTGATAATCAATCTCTCCAATGCGTTGAGAGATCTGAATGTCACATCTTTCCTCTTGGCCGAATCAAACGTTTCGATTCCCTACTCCAGCAGAGACGGGCTAGCTGAATTCGTTTCAGACGGAGTAATCTCACTACAGAACAGGTACGACGACAACATAGGTTCCACAACGAGCATAATAAGGGTTCTTAAGATGAGGCTGACCAATCACGACAGAAAAGCCAGACCATACAGCATCGGATCAAATGGAATAGAGATCCTTGCAAAATCAGAACTGTTTCAATGAACCTGCTTCAAAATAATCCGAATTCGATTCTCTTCCCCGGCGTTCTCAACCAGTAATCTCCAATCTCTGACGTGTTCTTGACGTGAGTGCCTGCACAGGCACAGGAGTCGAGTCCTTCTATCTCCACCACCGAAATTTCTTCGACCGACTTAGGAAGCTTGTCGAGGTTGCATCTAGCCATCAACTTTGGTTCAAGGTCGTCACGCTTGACCTCGTATCTCCTCACGTTTCTTGCGGTCTTGTTTATTGTGTATCCCTCGCCATTTACCTTGATGCTGCTCGAATCGCTCTCGATGTACCCATATCCTGGAAAAACTTCTGTCACCAATGATGGAAAGCCTGTCTTGAAAACAACGGCAGAGATTGCGTGTTGAAGGGTGTGCATCTTCATGATCCTGTATCTTCTTTCCCAGTCCAAGACCAACTTGGCTCTAACTATGGGTGCTTCTACCTTGGATAGATGCAGGACGTTCTTACCCTTCTTTCTTACGTTGTATATAGGTATCTTCAAATCACCCGATATCAGCATTCCACGGTCTCCGGGCTGCCCTCCTCCCTGGTAGTGCAATATTGTTTTATCGAGGATGTACCCTCCATTCTCGTATCCAAGAACTTTGACTTCTGTCTCTTTAATGTATGAGCCTTCTATGCCATGGAGGTACAGTAACGAACCTCCATCACTCAATGAATGTTTCACCTTTGGTGTAGTTCTTCTTTATCTCCTCGATTATGAAGTCCCTGTTTCTTCTCAACTGGCTCTCGTACCACTTGGCAAAGACGTTCAGCAGTATCTCCTCCAACTCTTCGACCTTTGCACCCTTCATTGGAGATTGATAAAGGATGTACTGAGTGAAATACCGGTGCCAGCCTGTATACCTGTCGTACTTCTCCCCCTCGGAAAACTCGAACATTGCAGAAATGGATTCATTTTCCTCTTTCTTGTAGATTATCTTCAGGTTGTCTCCCACTCTTTCAACTTCCCCGGCTGTGTCTTTGAAAGTTATGTTGCTGACGTTCTCAAAAAAGAAATCGTTGCTCAGCTGGAACTTCTCAGGGTAACTAGTGAATTCAAGCCACTTGTTCGGGGGAGGGTCTATCGTGAAGTGAATGTTTTGCTTATTGAATCTAACCCAAGTTTGCCACAGGTCAGTCAGAATCTTCTTGTTGAATTCCGATTTCTTTCCCGTGGTCTGTGAACTCTCCTTCATTACTTCCTTCTCTTTCTTTGAAAGTTGCTCGTCAAGCTTAGAAAACCAGTCCTTCGGTTGCTCTGTTGCTGGCATTTGTATCAAGAGAGTATTCAATATGAAATATTAAACCTTTAAGCTAAAATTGGAAATGGCGGGTAATTCCAATCAACTTCTTCCAAGCGTCCAAGCAATTACTGTCAACCGCAATATATTCGAATGAAGAACGGTTTCAGATTACCTCAAAACGTGAAACATTCCATTTCCCAAAGCCTGACTGGTTGATTTTGTCTGTTGAACAATCATCGGCATCAGCGGAGTGAAATCCAATTAAGGCATCAGAAAAATGACCTTACCCCATAGTAGAGCATTACTACAGCGAATGCAGCCAGGATTACGAAAGAGAAAACTCTCAGTAATGGTGAATATCTGCTTCCAACCTTGTGCATGGCATAAGGAAATGCTGTGATCCAGGTAAGTACCCCTACAAAAAATCCGGCCACTGAAAGAAGGGTCATTTTTTCGATCAAGAATAGTCCAACTGTTACCCACCATATAATTTGGAATGGGTTTGTTATCCCCATTGTCAAACCAACGATGTAGTTCCCTTTCGGGGTTTTTGAAGGCAT
Organism: Thermoplasmata archaeon; assembly: GCA_021831005.1. Taxonomy (GTDB): domain Archaea; phylum Thermoplasmatota; class Thermoplasmata; order Thermoplasmatales. The sequence continues at coordinate 8,766 of JAKBNO010000033.1, read as the reverse complement.
TCTGGATCTAATGACTGAGATCGCTAGATAGACCATTACTGCAGCACCGAAAATGTAGAGATATTTGAAAGCGAAAGGAGGAATTGCTGCTCTCCCGAAATATAGAACAATGAGATAAATGAAGTCCGCAGTCATAGCCCCGACCCCAACGCTAGTTCCGTGGAGGATGCTTTTTGAGGATTCATTCATTATCACGGCATTGACCGGTCCCGGGGGAGCTGCTAGAGATAGTCCGAGAACATAGCCGACAAGGACAACGTAAGAACCACTCAGAAACACACGTTCAGATTTGCATTCCATATTAAACACTTGCTTCCAGAGACAAATTAGTCAGTTTGTGTGATATATTATCAGAAGACTTCCCAATTTTCAGGTATTTCATAAGTTTTGATATTCCCAATAAACGCTCTTCCTCTAGATAATGGAGAAAACATTCCTAACTACGATCAGTTGGGATACCCTTAAAAGATTTAGGGCATCAAGAAATTGAATTTTAGCAGGAGTAAGATTTGCAATTACTCTTCTAAATGTATAGACTCATCACTGTATTCTGATTCAATTCAAGCAGATTCACAAGATAACTTGAAGAGTGCTCCGGCCGGGATTTGGACCCGGGTCGTCGGCTCGAAAGGCCGATATGCTTGGCCGGACTACACTACCGGAGCGTGAACGAACGATAACATTGCTTGTTATATATTCTTACTGCAACAACGGAGCAATTTAACGCATAGCATCGAGTTGTTCTCAATGTCTGAAGATCTGGGTATTAAATTATAAAATGGCTCGCATAATACCGTAACTAACCATGACCGACCTTTCTGTTTCCCCCCGGACTCTAAAGTGGATAAACGATGTATTTGTATTGCTAAAGCAGAGTCCCTTCGAGGCAGGAATTGACTGTACTTATTCCATTTGTCTCTTTCAAGTTCAACTTTTTTCCCGGGAAAGGGCACCATTATGAAAACCTTAAGTACAAAACAAAGGTCTAAACTTCGGCAAGGGGGAGTTTAACATGTTGAATCAGGGATCAGTTGCCGCATCGAATCCAACTTCTCCGCGGTCCGAAGCATCAACCTTTTCGTACAAATGAGGTAGTAATGACTCAAGATACGCTAAACGAAAAACGAAAGAGAAAAGCTAGATTGACCCTTCTCCTATTCGCCGTTATCTTTATGTTCGCAATATTGGCCCCGGTTATTCCCCCAGTAGCTGCAGGAGGCCATAGCGGTGGCCATCCTCAAATTCTTGGTTCCATCTCATACGTGCTCACGAAAGGGAACTTTGGCTTCTCCTATTGGAATGGAGGGTACTATTTCGGTGGTCCACCCGTGCCGTGATACTACCAAAACCTTCGTGTTTTCCTTCACTTTATGCTCTTCCCGCAGAGTGACTATAACCTTCGCAGCTTTGACGATTAGTCATATTTTTCAACGGATCGTAGACATTTCCGGTACCTACCTCGTTATTGCTCAGTTTGTCTTTAACCACCATCTCTTACCAGAGGCCGCGATCTCCCAAATTTGGCTGGTTGATTTGTCTCATTCAATCCCTCGGATTGGTTGAAGCGAGTAAGGTTGCATCAAACTTCGTATCTATCGTACTTATATATTTGATATATATCACATATAACAAACATGCTTCTCTCGATAAAACTGAACTCCACTCAACCCATTTACCTCCAAATATACGATAGCGTGGTCTCGTCCATTGCTAAGGAAGTCCTGAGGGCAGAAAATGTTCTTCCTTCTTCAAGAAGACTTGCGAAGGACTTGGGAATAAACTATCACACAGTAAACAAAGCATATCAGCTTCTTGAGATTGAGGGGTTTGTCAGAATTGATAAGAAGAGAGTTACAGTCCTCCCGTCGACCATCAAAACTACCGAAGAATATGTACTGAAATTCAATACCATTGTTGCAGAAATCATTTCCGAGGGAAGAGCAAGAAAACTGGACAATGCTAAGCTTCTGAAATTGTTTCAGGATCTTCTCGAGAAGGTGGTTTCTTGATATCATACCATCTTCTAGGGAATTGGTCTTCCCATTTTTCTAACGGTGGGAGAGTGAAATGAATATACTGCTGCTGACTTCGGTCTTCAGTTTCGTAGTAATAATCCTCCCATTCTGGTTTATGCCATACTTGACTCCAAAGAGCATTCAATTTGGAGTCAGAATACCAAGAGAATTCGAGAATGATCCGGCAATCTCCAGTGTAAGGAAATCGTTTCACAATCTAATCCTAGTTGCAGTCATAATCCTGTTTTTTCTGCTGATCCTGTTGCCGTCATTGTTGGGTCTTTACGAATTGACGTTATTCGCAATGCCTGCAGCGATAGTGTTCACCTACCTGCCTTACTACAGATCGTTCAGAAGGCTTCACTTGATCAAGATGGAAAGGGGGTGGTACGACAATCGCATAATAGCCAGTAGCGCGTTCTACAGTGCTGATTCCGGCACCAGAAAGTCCCTCCCCGGATTCATATTCTTGATTCCAGCAATTGTCATTATCATTTTCACAGTATTTATTGGGATCACAATCTATACAACTCTACCGGGAGTTATTCCTACACATTTTGGGACCAACGGTTTACCAGATCAATATTCTGCCAAGAGCATAGGCAGCGTGTTCACCGGTATCTTCGTCCAGATCGGGATTACTCTATTAATGTCAATACTAGGTTATGCAATTGTCAGGACTGGGCAGACTATTGATGTGTCGAGGCCGAATATGACATTTGAACAGCAAGAAAGATTCAAGTGGTACACTCGTGATGCACTCTACCTATTCGCTGCATCCATCAACATGACTAATATGTTCAGTTCTTTCGCAACGTGGCAGATCATTGGATCTCAATACATGCTCCCTCTAATTCTAGTGCCAGTCTTCGCAGGAACTTCTGTCTTGTTGATAGTCGTGATGTCATTCGGACAAATGGGATCTCGTCTAAGAGTTCCAGGAGTAGCAGATGAAGATACCGGTCTCACCAACAGAAACGACGACCGGGATTGGAAGGGCGGGGTTGTGAACTATAATAAACAGAGTTCAGCCATACTTGTTCCGAAGAGGTTCGGCATTGGGTGGACCCTCAATTTAGCAAATCCCAAATCTTGGATAATCCTGGTACTCATAATCGGATTGCCTCTTGTCCTAATCGTAGTAGGTGTGCTGATCCACTAGTCAGTCTTACACTGAGGAAGTGGAAGCACATTCCCCGGTTCTCCCAATGGATTATCCATAAACACGTACAGGATATGACACTGTATTCAACAGGAACTCCTCGTGATGCATTTCTACTCTGCCAAGCCGTTGGCGTCGCATTCCTCTAAGGTATAAGATGAAGTTTTCACTTCTTAAATTCGTGTACATTGATGGGGAAAGAAGCAGTATCTCACATCCCCAACGACGATAAGATTAAAGTAATCAGAATCTCTTACATCACAAAACTCCTGAGGGAATGTGAATGAATTTCACCGTTGAAGCATACATGACCAAGAAACCGTTTACCCTGAAACTTCCAGCCTCTGTCTCTGATGCAATGCAAATTATGGCAAGCAAGGACGTTGCCGCTGTGCCAATTATAGATCCTAAAACGAACTTTGCTGGTATTGTGTCGAGGAGGGATATCTTGGAACATCCGAAGGAAGACGAGTTATCGCTTCTTATGAGAACGGATCTACCTACCCTTACTTCCAAGGAACCTTTGGAAAAGGCAGTTACGTTATTCACCAAGATATTACGAAGACATTTGCCTGTCGTTGACAGCAAGAAGGTAGTCGGAATCCTAACCCCGTACGATATCCTCGATGCTGTTATTGCAAAGAAACTCGAAACACCGATATCGAAGTTGATTACCAGGACGGCAATACCCATCTACATAAAGTCAACTGCTAAAATGGTCGAGAGAGTCATAAAGCTGACGAAAGTTACCGCATTCCCCGTACTTGACAACAATGGGAATTTGAAAGGATTGGTTACAGAAAGGGATTTGCTGAATGGAGCAAACCTCGACTCGAAGACGGTATCAACTCAGCTCGGAATAGGAGAAGACGATGATGCGTGGAGCTGGGAAAGCCTTAGGGATGTATACACTTTCTACTACACAATAAGGGACTTGGAGATCCCAAACGTCGAGGTCGAGAAGATAATGGTAAAGAACCCGATTTCAATCTTTGAGGGAGCTTCTGCATACGATGCAGCGAAGATCATGAAGAAAAACAAGTTCACCCAGCTACCCGTCAGAGACGTAGACGATGAACTGAGCGGAATGGTTTATGACTTTGACGTAATATCTTCCTTGATCAAATGAAGGGTGTGGATCAAGAAGAAGTCTCTAGAAGAAGGGGAATTTATTTCCAGGGATTTGGAATATACGGTGGATTATCTGGGCTGTACGATTACGGTCCGTACGGCGCACGTATAAAGGATAAGGTCATCCGAATCTGGAAGGAGACCATGTTGAGTGAGGGGAACATCGCGGAGTTCGATGGAACCACTATCACTCACACGCAGGTTCTGAAGGCATCCGGTCATTATGACAGGTTTTTTGACTATTCGATAGAGTGCACGAAATGCCACACCAAGTACCGCGCTGACGACCTAATTGAAAAAATGGGAGTAGCAGCAACGCTCGACAAGAAGTGGCTTCAGGATAAGATTCTTGAATTGGGAATAAAGTGCGAGAAGTGCCAGGGAGATCTAGGGGAAGTGAAGATACAGAAACTAATGTTTCCGGTCGAGCAGGGGGAAAACCTCGAGCCACTGTTCCTGAGGCCCGAAACTGCCCAGGGAATGTTTGTAAACTTCAAGGAATACTATAGGTTCTTCAGGGAAAAACTGCCGTTTGCTATGATCACAGTTGGTAGAGGTTACAGAAATGAAATCTCGCCAAGAAGAGCCATTTTCAGACTTAGGGAGTTCAACATGATGGAGTGCGAATCTTTCTTTGATCCAAAGAACGAAAAGTGGGTCCGTGAACCCGATAACGAAATCAAGGTGACATTCCTTACAAGTGAGGGTAAAGAGATCAAGGCGACTTCAAAGGAAGTGTATGACAATGGAATTGTGAAGAGTCAGCCAATGGCATATTTCTTTGGCCTCGCTCTTAGATTTTATTCAAAAGTGGGCATCGACTTGGAGAAGATCAGGTACAGACAACACAAAAAGGAGGAGAGAGCACACTACTCTTCAGAAACCTGGGATGCAGAGGCGTTGACCGACATAGGCTGGATAGAGATAACCGGAAACTCCCACAGGGGTACATTCGATTTGACCAACCACATAAGATCGTCCGGGAAAGACCTGTATGCTCAAAGGATAATTCCGAAGAGAGAAGAATTTCAAAAGGTCAAGGAAATAGACTACAAAAAGGTGAAGTCGGAATATCCCGATATCTCTTCCAAAATAATAGCAGCAATGAAGGAAGGAAAGACCGAGGTAACGATAGATGACAAGAACATCCAACTCGACAGATTCACTATAGAACGGGAGGAGAAAGTTGTTGTCGACAGGGAGAGTTTCGTTCCAGTTGTAATTGAGCCAGCATTTGGGTTTGACAGAATCCTGTACGCTATACTGGACCACAATCTCTCGTCCAGGGAAGATTCAGGTTATGCTTACCTGAAAATACCCTACTCAATCTCCCCTTATGATGCGGTCGTACTGCCCTTAATGAATAAGGACGGAATGGACGCAAGTGCAGGTAAAATTTTTGAAGACCTACTCAAGAGTAAGTTCTCGGTTCTGTACGATGACTCGGGATCGATAGGCAAGAGGTATTCAAGATACGATGAAGTTGGAATCGTGTACTGCATCACGATTGACTATGATACAATCAAGAATGGAGATGTAACAATCAGACATCGAGATACCAGGGAACAGATAAGAATCAAGATCGAAGATATTCCGCGTTATCTAGGATCTGACCCATGGAATGGGAAAGCGAATTAGAGGCATCACTGACGAAATCAGTTCGAGAATTACCCAATGAAGTAGGAATACTTTTTTCAGGCGGACTAGACAGTTCATTGATTGCTTACCTCTCAAAGAAAGAAGGAAAGGAAGTACGATTGTATGCCTGTGGAAGTGACGGATCCCACGACTCAATCTGGGCACCGATAGCAGCCAAATCAATGGATATGCAGGTTAACTTCTTGAGTGAACATGAGAATGACATTTTGGAAGGTATTAGGAGCATCAAACAGATTACTGGGGAGACATCAGCTCTTTCGATTCTGATAGAGCTTCCTCTCTATTTCACCACCAAATCCTCCACTGATCACAAACTTGCCACTGGCCAGGGAGCAGATGAACTCTTCTTAGGATACAAGAAATATGAGACCAAAGACACATCAAAGGAAGATCTCGACAGGGTCGTGAATTACGTCGTACCGATGGAGCGAAAGATCGCTTCATACAATGGAAAAGAACTTCTGTATCCATACCTCCACGAAAGTGTTGTAGATACGGCCTCTCGAATTCCGTACGACCTCAAGGTCCAGAATGGTTCTAGAAAATACATTCTTAGGTCGACTGCCTCTCTAATTAAACTAGATAAGGAGATAGTGTGGAAGCAGAAGAAAGCTGCACAGTACTCTTCCGGGTTCAAAGATATGGTGGCGAGAATGGCAAAGAGAAAAGGAAAAAATGTTCACGATTTTATCAATGAACTGTAGCGGTCAAATATCTCCTCATTTTTCTTTCTGAGTTCATCCAAGTTCAAGCCAAAGAAGTCTCCCTCTGAGTACAGCAATTTACCATTTACAATCGTCTGTTCAACGTCATTTCCATTGGACGAATAAATCAGAATGTTTTCAGCGTTGTCTCTTCTTAGCGGAATCTGTCCAACGCCCCCGCCCACCACTGTAATGTCTGCAAGGGCTCCCTCCTTCAAGACTCCCGATTTCTTATCGAGCGCTCTCCAAGGATTCTTGGTCATGAAATCTATAACCTGGGATGGTGGAAGAATCTGCCCTTCTTCTCTGTAATTCTTTTGAAGCAACGATGCAAGCTTTGCATTTTCAAGCATATCAAGGGAATTTCCAGTAGTAGCAGAATCGGTCCCAAGCGTCATATTAACTCCATGCTGTATCATTTCGAGAACCGGGACGAAATTTCCGTTTGCAAGTTTCATATTGCTCACCGGGTTGTTCACTGCCGTTACCTTGTTCCTCCCCATAATCTTAATCTCATTCAGAGTAACATAGATCGTGTGAGCTGCAATCAGCCTGTCACTCAAAAACCCGAAGGCATCTAGATATTCTACCGGCCTCTTCTTTTCCTTCTTGACGATGTCATATACCTCCTTCCTATTTTCGCTCAGGTGTATGGTATATGGAAGATCGTACCGGTCTGCAAGCTCCTTCGAAGCAATCAGATCATCTCTGTCACACGAATAGATTCCATGTGGTGCAGGGAGAGGAGTGACCAGTTCACTTCCCTTGAACTTTGAAATGAACTGTTCTGCATTCTTGAGAGGGTCGCCTTTCTGGGTGGTCAGGTTCTTGTTCACGATACTCCAACCCAGATACGAACGTATCCCAACTTCCTGAGCAGCTCGTGCCACCATATCTTCTCCGTAATACATATCCAAGAAAGTGGTGGTCCCTTTCCTCAACATTTCCGCGATACCCAGTTTGCTGCCATAATAGATCTCTTCGTCCGTTCTGACGGAATCAAGTTTGAATCCCGTATCGAGGAACTTGGAAAAAGGAATATCGTCCAAGAGCGTTCTCATGTTTGTCATTGCGACGTGATTGTGCATGTTTACAAATCCGGGAGAGATAATCTTGTTGGAACAATTAATGACGTACTCTGCTTCAACACTTATTTTTTCAGAAATCTGAGAAATAGAATTCCCATCGACGAATAAGTCCATCCTCTTTGGTGCGTGATCTTCAGTGAGCAAAATGCCGTCCTTCAACAGGATTTGCATGCGTTGCTATTGCTTTTTCTTATTTATCCTATCTGAAGAGAATCAGAAATCCCGCTAATGCGGTTATCAGGAGAAAGAGGAAAGAATACTTGTTGAATTTTAAGAAATTCTTTCCAGAAAGATTCCTCAGAGCTATGATGTTGGCCAGCGATGCAACGACAGTACCGTTCCCGCCAATGTTCACTCCGTACGATAGAACTGCCCACGAAGAGACTTTCCCAAAGAGAACAGTTGTCGGAACGTTGGATATAACCTGTGAGAACATTATCGAAGTGAAGTAAGTCAGTATCCCTCCTCCTGTAAAGGGGAGGGCTATCATTGACCTGATGGAATTCATAACCAGGAATATTAGAATAAAGACCACTATCAACACGTAATCGACTCTCGCGACAGCTTGTGGTTCCAGGAATACTAGAGATACCAGAGCAATAGCTATCAGAGCGATGAACAGAAAAATTGTCGCATTGAGCAGCATCCCCACTATTGTTGCAACTAACAGGAATAGATAAAAAATGAAGAAATAAAATCGTGGTTTTTCCTTAACGTCATTCGGAGGAAGCTTCTCATTCTTGAAAACGAGGGAGAATACAATCAGAATTGCAATTGATACCAGGAAAATTGGTGCCATTGTTTTGACGAATGTAAAAAAATCGAGTGAATAAAGTCGAAACAATATGATATTTTGGGGATTTCCGAAAGGCATCAGAAGAGATCCGACGTTAGCAGCAATTGCCTGAAATATAATGACATCATCAAGATTTTTTCCAGAAAATTTCCCTATCGCAACTGTGATTGGGATCAATACCAGGAGAGAGACGTCATTCGTGAGAAACAGG
>JAKBNO010000084.1 GCA_021831005.1 Thermoplasmata archaeon | reverse complement strand
AAAAAAAGAGAATATGGAGAGGTCAGTAGAGAGGCAATGAAGATTGCGACCAGAACTGAACTTCTGGGTCTGGATATTTTTACAGCCATGCAGCAGGTGGCAAGAATGAGCCCATCTGTAGAGTGGCAAAAATTTCTGCAGGGCGCAGTTGCAACGTCTTCTGCAGGTTCCAGGTTGAAACCTTACTTTGTCACTAAGGCCACAGAGTACCAGAACAAACTGAGGGTATCACTCAAGAAAAACTCAGAGAGTGTGTTGATATTCGCCGAGACTTATGTCACTATTGGCGTTGCATTTCCCCTGTTTCTGATTGTAATACTTGCCGTTATGGCAGTTATCGCACAAAACACCAGCGGGATGTCGATGTTGTTCCTTATCCTAATCTCATTTCTCGTAATGCCGGTGATGATTGCTACCTTTGTCCTGCTTCTGTCCAGCGTGAATAGGGAGGTAAGGATCTCTTGAGATTGTTTGTTTGGTCCGGCCTGGTTGGAGGTGTAGTTGCAGTGCTAATAGCTGTTTATCTCTTTGCATCTTTTCACGACAACTTTGTTCTTCTATTTGACTTCGTAGTAATTGGAATATTCTTGATGCTCGCGCCTGCCGGAATCCAGAATCTCATGACAAGAAGCAGAGTGAATGCCATAGAGAGCAGGCTTCCGGACTTTCTGAGAGATGTCGCGGAGGCATCAAAATTTGGTTCCAATTTAGCGGATTCGATAGTGGTTGCGTCTGAGGGAGAATACGGAGTCCTCACTGAAGATATCAAGCAAATTGCAGCACAGATCGAGTGGGGGGTTTCAGTCGATGAGGCACTAGAACAATTCGAAAAAAAGTACAGATCTGATTTCATCTCGAAGCTGATAAGTACGTTGATAGAATGTAATAGATCTGGCGGAAATGTTTCCGAAGTGCTAAACCTTGTGGCTGAAAATTCAAAGGAGACCCAACTTCTCACCAAGGAGAAGTATTCACAATTGAGCAGCTATACGATTGTAATCCTTATTGCGTATGCAGTCTTCCTGTTGACAGTAATCATCCTCGACTTACGGTTCTTTCCCGCAATGTCAAAACAGCTGATCTCAGGAAGTTCGGGATCGTTTCTCACTTTCCTTAACCTGAGCTCCATACCTCTGATAAAGGTAATTTTTACCGGAGTGATAATATTGGAAGGTGTTGGTAGTGGTTTAATGTTAGGGGTCTTGGCTGATGGCAGAATGCAGAGCGGATTATTCTATTCGGCTATATTGGCCGTAATAGGATATCTTTCGATTCTGCTAATCGGAGGTGTTTGAGGACGAGTGTTGATGGGTCGGTAAATCAGATTCGAATTGCCAAGGAGCCTCCGAATGATCTCAATTTCTCTGATTTGCACAAGGAAACGGCAATGGAAGCGAGCCTCGAGCTGGTAGTTGAATATGAGGTAGAACCCCCATTCAGTTCTGTCAAGATAGTCAGGGATATACGGACGGGCACGGTCTCCTACATTGTAAACGAGCCAGATGTAGGAAGAGAAGTAGCAGAAATGGCAAGAATTGCAAGACAAATACTGATATCTAGCCTGAAATCGTTTCCTCGAACAGAGCAAGAGCGACTCAATTATTTGAGAGAGTTCCTAGCCGATTTCAAGAAGTCAAGGGAAGGTAGGCTATCCAAGATTGATCTCGAGAAAATATTCTATCTGCTTCAAAGAGAACTACAGGGTTATGGACCAGTTCAAGTTCCAGTTCTCGATGACAACGTAGAAGACATTTCATGCGTTGGTCCCAACGCCCAAATTTATGTGGTGCATAGAAAATTTGGTTCCATATCAACAAATATAGAATTTGAAAATGAAGACGAATTAGATGATTTCGTGAGACGTATAGTTCAACGCTCAGGGAAACACATTTCGATAGCAGTTCCAATGGTGGATTGCACTATGCCTAATGGAGCTAGATTGCAGGCTACGCTAGGAAGGGAGGTCACCAAGAACGGATCATCATTCACGATAAGAAGATTCAGGGAACAACCTTTCACTCCGCTCGATCTCATCAAAATAGGAACAATGAGCCCTGAAATTGCTGTATACCTGTGGCAGGCAGTTGAGGCAGAACAAAACATGTTCGTCATCGGAGGCACTGCTACTGGCAAGACAACAACTCTCAACTCAATTCTCTTATTCGTTCCGCCTGAAAAGAAACTGGTTAGCATAGAAGATACAAGAGAGCTGAACATACCACACGAAAACTGGATCCAGATGCTGACGAGGCCGGGTACGGGCGATGTGAATCCCGCCACAAAGAAACGGGTCGGAGAGCTCGACATGTTCAATCTTCTCGTAAACAGTCTCAGGCAGAGACCTGATTACATCATTGTGGGTGAGGTGAGGGGACGCGAAGCGTATACTGTTTTTCAGGCTATGTCCACCGGTCAAAGCGTAATCAGTACTTTCCACGCGAACGACATATCCTCCTTTGTCCACAGGCTAGAGGGGGAACCGCTAAATATACCGAGAGCAATGATATCTTCACTGGACATAGTTATACTCCAAACTCTAACTAAGGTCGGAAAGGATATGGTCAGAAGGATAAAGAAGATAGTTGAGATAGTCGACTTAGAGAAAACATCGAACGAGGTAGTGACTAACACGGTCTTCGAATGGGATCCGGATACCGACAAGTTTACTTTCAGCGGACACTCTTACTTCCAAAATAGACTGCTCAAGAATGGGGGCCTCACTTCCGAGCAATTTGAAATGGAATTGATAAAGAGACGAAATCTTTTGGACAGGTTGGCTGTAGGAAATAGTGTTAAGTTCTCCAATTTTGCAGACGAAATTCACAGAATGATTGAAAAACCGGGCTCACAGTCTAAAGGTAAGAACAAAGAAAGGAGCGGCTCTTAAAATGAAGAGTGTTAATTATGAAGAAGATGGAGTAGCAACTGCTGTTGGGGCTATATTTGCGATACTCATTTTCATATTCCTGCTTAGCCTGTTCGTAACCAGCTATGTTCCGGCAGAAATGACCTCCTACGAGGAACAATACACTTCTGGCCTGAACAATGACATGATGCAGTTCATAAGCGCAGTGAGTTTGTTATCCCTGAATTACCAGCAGGGAGAAACGACATCTGTTACATTCGAACTCCAGTCCGGATATGTTCCCCTGTTTGCCTCTCCTACCGTAGGTGAACTTGCACTCACACAATCATCTGAGGGATCTGCCGGGTATGTGCTTGTAAACAATTCGACAATGCAGGTCAGCTCGGGAGGAACTCTGTCGGTGTATACGAATAATAGATATTTCGTTAACGAGGCCTTTTCTTTTGAACTCTCATCTCTCTTCTATGAACAGTACGGGAGCATTCCCTTCGTCAATACTTCGCTTGAGTCAAATGTGCTGCAGGTTGAACCTCCATCAAACGGATCCACAAATCTTCAGCTTAATCTCGTAAATCTGATGGGTGGTCCTCTAACCATAAGTTCCCAATCACCGATCGGTCTTTCGTTAACTGCTGCATCTGAAAACTCTTACCTGCTCAGTGGAAATTTCACGCTTACTTATTTCTCGATATTTGGATATCAATTTTATGACTCAATCCTGGAAAAGTTGTCGACGATCAAGGGGATAGCCATTAAGCAGATTAATGAAGGAAATGGATACGAACAGATCCAATTTTCATCGGCAACGTTGCCATTCACCCTCAGCGTCCACGAACTCAACGTGGTCGTAAGTTTGAGCAGTTAGTGCTCTTACGGTGAATTTCTGCACGAAGTTGAATGGCACATTTTAGACTTACAAAGATGTTGGAGGAGAAAAATCACGTGATATAGGAAACGGTATCCGAGTCAAAGTTTCCGACGATCTTAAAATTCTCCCCTTTCCCATTTGGGACTTGCATCAGGAATGGATAGACTTGCCAGGGGTCCTTCGTTGCTAGCTCATATGCGGGATGTCCCTCTTCAAATATTGTGGCACAGATCCGAGCAGTCATTGCTCTAGCTTTGTATTCGTCAAGGGTGCCTAGTGAGTGTAGATATTCGTGCATCAGGATTACGAAGATAAATGAATTTATTTCATCTCTTGGGCGATTCGCATACTTCAAAGCGTCCAAAAGATTCTTGTTCATTACGATGTAGTTTCCGCCAACTTCCCAGAATGCACCGAGTTGCGAAGGTAAGTCTGCAAGTGCGAGCCCCAATCCAACTCTATCTTTTTTCAATGTATTTTTGACCGCCTTTCTAACCAAGGAGAATATTGAATTGTAATCAGGGCTCGAACTGCTTCCACCTGAAAGTTTGGACAGGTCCGATGGAATATCCATCGACGAGCGTGCTGATAGACCCAGGGGAGTGCTTCCTCCTTTGAGATCTCCGAAACTGCCAGTCTGTGAAAGAAAGTTCATGAAATACGAGTTATCTCTTCTATATATATGATTCGTAATTAGGTACTGTCAAGTTGACGGTTGATGAATATGGCTGTAAAATATCGGTTGAGGATATCTAAGAAGAAGTACGGCACATTAGGTTAATTCTAGAAAGCTAGGATTGAACCAAATGGAGCCAAACTGGAAAGTTAAAACATTGTCTCTGTTTCTTGTGTGGTCAGTGCCACCTTTAATTTAATGGGAAATCAACTTATAAGATAAGTGTCGAGTAAGTTTGTATTAAGATACAGCAAGAGAGAAGTATATTACGCATTACCTAAAGATTCTCCGCAGTCTACATTGTCATAAGACTTACACTTAGGTCCTTGCAATAATGCACATTCAAAGCGAACAAATGGAGGTGATGGGGTAGCGTGCGAAATCCCTTAACGAAACGCCCGAGCCCGAATCTCAGTTTCGACAAGATTCAGAAACTCTTTCCCTTTACCAGTTAATTCGAATACTGATACCATGCCATGGTTGTATTGTATTCTTACTAAATCAATTGACTCAAGAATTCTTATATTCCTATCGACCTCTTTCCAATCAGTGCCAGTAAGCTGGGCTATTTCATTTCTCAGTTTCGGTGTACCCAAGCTCTCCATTATTGAAAGCCTTCTCGGTCCGCCCCTCCCCCTGAATGCATCGTAGAGTGCTCTATTATCCCAATTTTCCGGTAGCTTTTTCCTCAGAATCTTCGAAATATCGTTCTTTCTTTGCGATATCAATTCATAACCGATAATTAACCAACCTAACACCGACGTTGAAATAGGAATTGCTGCAACTGAATAGCTAGGTATCCTTACCATTCCAGGCGACCCTTTAACTGGTGGAATTTTTGAAGTGATAATTAGCAGAACAAAAACTATTGAGAAGATGGTATTCGCAAGAGAGATACCTATCGTGATAACCAAGACTAGTCCGTCCTTCCTCACAGCTGTATCAGAAATGAACCGTATTTAATGATTTCCCAGACTTTCTGGGAAACGGTAAAATGTGCTCAACTCATTTAAAGCAGGAAGTGTCTGAAAATGAATTCGAAAAGTCTAGTCATAATAATTTCTCTTATAGCTGCTTTATCTTCTATGAGCTTGGCATTCTATTCTGATAACCAGCCTCCGTCGAATTTCAATAACTATTTTTCCGAAAACGTAGCTCTTACCTTACCTTCGCGAGGAGTGGTAACTTCCACCCCCGAAACCTTTGTCTTCCATAATGTGAGTTTCACATTGTTTCTAGTAAGTTGGGGTTCCCCTGGAGGGGGGCTGAGCGGTTGGGGGAAGGAGATGAACGGAAATAACTACTCTTTATCCATTAGCGGAATACCAAGCATAAGTCTTCGTACTTGGTTTTCTCCCGACTCTTATTTTGGTGTTCGGTGGTCTGGGAGCAAAGAAGTCAGCTTGCTTGTAATCAAATATTATACCGAATCACTGTTCACTTACCACGGAGATTTACCTCCGCCTAACGCCCTCAAAGTCCTAGGCTACTCCAACAGCAGTCTTTTTCCATTCTTCCCTCCTCCGGGAGTTTCGGGACATTATTATGAAGGGGCATCGTGGACTGGATCCACTACTCTCAATCAGGTGCAGGTCACCGTAATGACTCCAGAATCGAACTCTGGATCAAACGATTTCTATTATGTAATCCTGTCTATCTGGGACAATAGCAATGCAATGGGTATGACCAGATTGGTTTTTCCGGAGATTATGGGTCCTGGGGATTAACCTGGTCCGTAGGCTGGATGAACGGCACTTATGTTTACAATCCCGATGCATATAATCTTGAGGAAAACCAATATTACACCTTTGATATGAATACAAACAGTAATAGTACTGTGGAGTTTTCTGCATACACAGGTCAGGGCCTAAATCCTTACCCTATCTTTGTAAAGTGGTACCATACTGGCGGGACTGAATTTATAGCACAGTCATCGTATGACGGCTATTACGATTACACAGATTACGAGGAGGTTTATACTACCACAACGCAATATTGGCCAGATTGGAACTTTAATTTCACTGGGAATACGAAATCAGGGTGGTCAGCCTTTTCTGCTGGATCTCCCCCATCAAACATCACAACACATATCTTAACGAGTGGGTATGATATAACGATTGCCAACGAATGGTTCCTGTCTACCATTGGTGTGGATCTTGGAGCGGGTTACCTAGGTTCTACATCAGTTGCTCCTGGCTCAGGTGTCAAAATTTACTGAAACACATGTAAGGCGTATAGTGGGGGCAGTGAAGTCTATCTCAGTTTGATAAACCCCCCTAGTGGTTGGACATATGAATTTGTGCCCTCAGGCGGTTCACCTCCGTTTTCCTTCTATGTCAATATAGATGTCCCAACCAGTTCCAATACCAGATTCAGCAGGCTGTCATGAAATTTTACGCATATTTCCATCTAGGGAAGAACACGGTGTTGAAGTGATTGGTCGTCACTTACAACAGGTTCGTATTCTGACCCTCTAAAGATACAAAATTAGGAATGAAGGCACCTACCTTGGTTGATGGACAGGGTAGTCCTAACCCTAGGATTCAAATTCGACTATATGTGTAACTTAAGTTCAGATAGGTATTAATTGACAGCACTTGATTGGTTCCGGGGCCGCTGATAAAGAGTAGCACGTAACTCGTATCTGGACTGAGTCCCCACGACAACTGCAAATTCCCTGAACCTCCTGTGCTATTCAGAAAGCTAGGTGGAGTTATATTCGTAGCTGTGCTAATGGTTTCTCCCGGACTTGTTCCGTTGAAACTGCCCCGAACAGCGTTGTTATTCCACATAGACCTGTTAGACTCGTTCAACCACTCAAACATCTGTCCCGGAGTCATGAGAAATATTAGGTAACTAGATGAGTTGCTTTTTACCGTGCCAGATATATGAGTGGAATTTAATGAAGGGAATACAAACATCAAATCGTCGTAAACGAATGTTTCATTCCCTTTAATAATCCAATCGCCTCCTGGACCTGGACTTTTCACGGTTACTGGCTGCGATAGCACTACTAGTGTCGAAGATACGATGACTATTATTACCACCAGAATAGATATCGCTTTCCAGTGGTTTTTGAGTTTCATAATCGTAGATAGCAAACATACTTAAAGAGACTTGTTGATCTAACAGTGCTGAATTGAAATATGCAAAACGACGGTTCTAAGTACAGGAATCACAAGAAGATACAAAGTCACCGGCGATTTCTTAACACGCTAGTAGTTAGCTGAAGTGACTTCTAATCAATTCAGACCTCCCTAGTAGCCGAAGATTCAAGGAAAGTATGGTGTCTTGAATTTCGCACCATTCTTGATTACGTCTATTGAACTCTGATAACCAGCATCTGCGTGCCTAATCACACCCATACCAGGGTCGGCGTTGAGTACTCTCTTAATTCTATCTTCTGCACTCTTGGTTCCATCCGCGACAATCACCAATCCGGAGTGTATGCTGTTTCCTATTCCAGTTCCTCCGCCGTGATGAACGCTTACCCAGGAAGCTCCAGAGATCGCATTTAGAAGTGCATCTAGGATTGGCCAGTCTGCAATGGCATCGCTGCCGTCCTTCATGTTCTCTGTTTCTCTAAAAGGAGATGCGACAGACCCGGTATCGTGATGATCCCTACCTATTGCAATGGGGGCTGTCAATTCTCCTTCTCTGACCATATCATTCATCATCAGCCCCAGTTGCTCTCTCTGTCCATATTTTGCATAGCAGATCCTGGCCGGCAATCCCTGGAAGTGAACCATCTCCTTAGCCAGTTTAATCCATTTAACAAGGTGTTGATCATCCGCAAAATTCTTGATGATTTTGTCATCTATTGCAAAAATATCATCGGGATTTCCGGAAAGTGCGAGCCATCTAAATGGTCCGGATCCAATCGTAAAGAGATCTCTCAAATAACCTGGAACATAGCCAGGGATTTCGAATGCTCTGGCATAGCCTCCCTCCTTTGCTCTCGTTCTCAGATTGTTTCCATAATCGAATACCTTGGAACCCTTCTCTTTGAACCAGACTATTGACTTTACTTCCTTGACAATGGATTCATAAACTCTCTTCTTGTATTCACCCGGATTTTTGTCCCTGAAAGCGTATGCTTCTCTGACATCAAAACCTTCGGGTATGTACCCCAGATTGAGGTCGTGGGCAGCAGTCTGGTCTGTGACCACATCAGGCACAATTTTCCTTCTTACCAATTCTTCATAAACAGTTGCAGCGTTCCCCAGGAGTCCAATTGAAGTCGTTTTTCCATTCTTTAGGGCGTCGTCCTTAAGAGCAAGCGCTTTGTCGAGAGAATCAGTCCAATCATCCAGATACTTGTCCCTGAGTCTTCTATTTATTTTTTCGATGTCTACTTCAACGACGAGTGCTACGCCTTCGTTCATTTTGATGGCAAGTGGTTGTGCACCTCCCATCTCACCCAATCCGGAAGATAATACCCACTTACCCTTAAGGGAATCCGCGCCGTATTCCTTCTTAGCCAGTGCAGCAAGCGTCTCATAAGTTCCCTGAAGAATACCCTGGGTTCCAATATAGACCCACGAACCCGCCGTCATTTGACCGTACATTGTTAGACCTCTTGCTTCCAGATCCCAAAAGACATCGTCCGTTGCCCATCTCGGGACTATCTGAGAATTAACAATGAGCACCCTTGGAGAATTCTCCGTCGTCTTGAAAATTCCTACGGGTTTCCCCGACTGTATTAGAAGTGTCTCATCATTTTCCAGAGATTTCAATGAATTAACGATCTTGTCGAAAGCCTCCCAGTTTCTTGCGGCCTTTCCCTTGCCACCATATACAATTAAATTCTGTGGATCTTTTGCGACCATTGGATCTAGATTGTTAAGTAGTAACCTCAACGCGGCCTCTTGACTCCAGCCTTTTGTATTCAATTTGGTGCCCCGTGGCGCGTGTAACTCCTTAATCATAGCTCAGAAATACCAGTGCGATAGTTAAGTGTATTCATGTTCGATTTTTAAAGCGCTTTTGCAATCTGTTTGTGCTCCAATTTGTCAATTCTTGTCTTCGGTCAAGCGAGGTAAAGATTATATTTCAAGACGCTTAATGAAATTAGGGTAACCTAATTAATGAATGGACTTTCTGTTAAAAGCAAAGAAATTTTAGAAGGTAGAAGACGTGGTTAATGGCTCGTTATATGAACTGTTGGGGCTTGCACTGATAATGGGATTTTCAATCTATCTATCTTTCCCAATCATTCTGAGGAAGAACATGAGTGCCAAGACGTCGATCGTCTTGGTTTCCTTTGCTGTGGGAATTTTGATATTTCTTTCAGGTGACATATTTTCGGACGTCGAATCTCAGATCTATTCTTCAGGGTCTTATGTCGCCGACCCGATCCTCTCACTTATATTCCTACTGTCTGTATCTGGTCTGTTTGGGATTCTTTACTTGGTGGAGAACCTAAAAGGAGGGGTGGCTTCTCGAGAAACTCACGTCCCTGCAAGAGTTGCTTCGATAGTCGCGATAGGAATGGGTCTCCAGAATCTTACCGAAGGTCTAGTTTTTGGTGCTGCATACGCAGTCGGATTAACTGGACTCTTTTTGTTGATCCTCATAGGCTTCATCTTGCAGAATTTCACTGAGGGTTTCCCTATAGTCTCTCCATTCATTGGTCGAGAGAGGCCGAAGATCGGATATCTTGCAGGACTTTATTTCATAGGTGGATTCCCAACGATAGCGGGAAGTCTGATAGGTTACAACTATGTCAGTCCATATCTTAATATCCTCTTTGATGGACTCGCTGTGGGTGCGATCATCTACGTGATTATACCCATGTTTAGAAATCTGTTTAGACAAGCTGATCAGGCAAAGGCACAGTCATTTGTGTATATCGGTATGATCTTGGGCTTCATTGCAGGATTCGCTGTAAACGCGATATGATTTCAATAGATGCGTCTCTAAAAGGAAGGATTGGAAATACTTGACTATTTTTACGATATTTTTTAAAATTCAACCTTTAATTTCCGATTGGTTAATATAGAGAATTTGTGCTAGTGATAAGTGGGCAAGAAGCTCCAGATTGGTATTGTGTTGGCAATAGTAGTAGCCATAGCGATATACGCGCTGATTCCTTCTGCAATAGCAGCTAATCCACACCACCTTAAGAACGATCAGAACTACTATGTCTATGGGAAGGTGTACAGTGAATTTAGCATGAACGGTCATTCAGTTTTTCTTTTGAATGACAGCGGAACTACGTTATTGGTCACCTATAATGGAACTCTGCCTCCAATGAACTCTACAGTCCTTGTGGGTGGCGAATATGTCAACACAACTTTCTTTGGTTTTACATACGGTGGGGTCCTAATGGCAAAAGCAGTTTACAACTGGTACTTCTAGATCTAATGATACGACGTGCCGAGGTTTACTTACAACCATCACCTGTCACGGAATAAAATAGCTTTTGAAAGGAGATTCACGATTTTATTTTGAATGATTATGCTCTGGGTATCGGAACTCTCAATTCTT
>JAKBNO010000130.1 GCA_021831005.1 Thermoplasmata archaeon | reverse complement strand
TTTTCTGCCTTTCCGTCCTGCCCTACCCAAGCGTCCTCTATGTCCGACTTGGCGCCTCCTCTTGTTGCAGTCCACGGGGCAGATTCTGACATGAACTTCCACGATATTGCGATGGCAACGAGCGGTGCAAAGAATAGAAGTATGAGTGCAGTGTCATTTGCAGCTCTCGAAAATCCTAGAAGAAGCGGAATGAATGTTATTCCAACTCCAATGTTTCCAAAATTCTGGACGATAACCAGGGATTTTCCTCTTGACTGTGCGGGGACAGCTTCAGCCATCATCGAGAGTATTGGGGTTTCAAGTCCAATTGCTGCCATTCCTATAAGTATGAAGGAAATTATTAGGGCCAGAAGATATCCCGTTGAAGTTGTAGGAGCGAGTTGGCCAAGAAGGTATACTGCTATTCCAACCACTATCATGGCGGAAGTTATTATGAAAGATCCCTTTCTCCCTATGCGATCTGCTAGTCCTCCCGACAGCAATGCACCCACTCCTCCTGCAATGTAAGGAAGACTCAACCCGAGATATGCATACTGATGTGGTATAATACCACCAATTGCAAAAACAGGTCCGTAGCTTTCTGCAACGCCGTAGACAAGCATACCCATTGCCAGAGCGACAAAAACAGCCCAAGGGTATTTCATCCCGCTCTTTCCACCAGAATTATTAGGTTCAGAAGTCAACGGTTCCATAGCGGGATTAGAATTATTTTCGCTATTTGGTTGAACCATCAAGTGATGTATCACTGTAGTTATAAATACGTTTTCTAATACCGTATATATAGAATAAATAGGTGGGCTTAACTACCTAAATGACCTATGCATTCTTCTTATTATATGAAAGCGATTATTTATTCAATAGAGGATTTCCAAAAACCTCAGTTGATTGAATCCCTTGTCAACTGCTATAGAAGTGCACGGATTCGTTCCATATATAACTTTGAAAAAACACTGAATCTAATTCTTCTGCTTCTCATACTCAGAATATGCCATTACACTTATCTTTGTCGCGAAAAGACCTCTAAAGGTTTATAGAAATTCTCCCGGAAATATACCTACTACGATCCATAAATATAAGTTGCTTTCCCTTATCTATCATACCGAGAACTGCCCATGACGCCGTTTCCTCTAATTTATAGCCTGAGTGTATATCTGTTAGTATTTCTCATTGTTATCTCTTTTTGGATCATTACTGAGGTTGTGGGCGGCATCGTGATTCCCAGAAGAAAGCGAGGGGGCAACAAATTCGAGGAGAAGAATCATGGCCTGAATTTTTCCACTTGGCTTGGCTGGGAAGCTCTACTTGTTCTCACCATAGTCTTGGCTTCATTTCGGTTGTTTATAATGCCAAATGCAGCATATTTTGCAGGCATTATATTCCTACTTGCTGGCGTGAGCATCAGGCAGTGGGCCGTAGCAGTACTGGGGAAATATTTTTCCCATGTTGTGGGCGTTCAGAAAGATCAGAAAGTGGTTGACATTGGTCCATATCGTTATGTAAGGCACCCGTCTTATACAGGCATCCTCCTCATACAAATAGGCATTGCCCTTTCCTTTCAATGCTGGATTGCTGTTCCTGCTGCTGTAATCTCCTTTGGTCTTGCCTATGGGTATAGAATGCTGAAGGAAGAAAAACTCCTCGTCGAAAGTTTGGGAGATGGGTACAGGCAGTACATGGACAAAACGAAGAGAGTTATCCCTTTCCTTATTTGAGTGCCAGTTTCTCTGTTAAGGCGTTTTTCGAAAACCTAAATAAATATAATACTTTAAAATAGGATTGGGGCTAAGAATTCACACAATTTTAATTTAGGCAGACGCTATCCGTTTGTAAATGAAAAGGGCAGTCATGATTTCAAATTTCTCATGGCGTTTTCCAACAATCACAGGAATCAGAAAGGAATACATTCTAAAAAACGTGAATTTGAAGATAGCGAGTGGAGAAGTATTCGGCATTACGGGTTCAACCAGTTCCGGAAAATCTACTCTCTGCTATGTGATAGCCGGACTAATCCCGCAACAGTTGAAAATACCGGAGGGTCAAGAGGAAGAACATCTTACCGGTAGCGTAAAGATTCTCGGCGAAAATATAGTTGAATTTTCCAAGTCTGGCAAGAAAAATGTATTGAAAGTGAAGAAAATCAAGGAAGGCAAAGTGGGTTTTGTAAAGCAGGATCCGGAGAGTTATTTTTCACACGAAACCGTGATGAGACAACTATCCAACAACCTGAACAAGCTCAATCTTTCCAAGAGTGAAAAGATTGGTAGAATCAAGGAAGCCCTCAAAGTAGTCAAAATGGAAGGAATTTTCGAGGTAGCAACAAAAGTCACTCCCTTTGAACTTTCAACCGGTGAACAACAGAGGTTGGTCATTGCAAGTTTTCTTGCCATGAAACCGGATATACTGATACTCGATGAACCAACTTCTGATCTAGACCCTGTCGGAAAGGGGGAAGTGATAGATGCCATTCTTGCGCTGAAAAAAGAGAGCAAAATAACAATCGTGCTGGTGGAGCAGGATCCGGAAACGCTTACGAGACTGGCCGACAGAGTCGCCGTGATGAACAGAGGACAGATCGTAGCCATAGACAAGCCTATGAACATCTATTCGAGAAGTGACATAAGGAGGTACATCGACGTTCCCGAATTAATGGAACTGATCGGGCCCACTGGGGAAATAGGTGAAAAATTTGCCCCAGAGAGGGTGAAGGGCTTTAAGGTGAGCAGGCTCGAAAAGGAGAAAGGAAAAGTTCAGCTGGAGATCAGCAATGTAGAATATTCTTATGAGGACGGAACCAAAGCACTGAATGATCTAAATCTAAGAATTCATGAAGGGGAGTTTCTTTCGCTGGTAGGATCAAATGGATCTGGCAAGAGCACGCTATCCAAAATAATTTCTGGAAACCTGTCAGGATGGAAGGGAAAGATTGTATTTGATGGTGAAGACATTTCCAAAAAGGGGAAGAGGGAAATCGTTAGAAAAAACATAGGGTACGTTTTTCAAAATCCAGATCAACAGGTCCTCCAAGGCACCGTTAAGGACGAGATCTTCTCCAATCTGACAAAGGGTGCGGGTAACGGTACAGACTACAGTGCACTCGCAGAGGAAGCGTTAAGAAATGTAAACCTGAAGGACAAAATGAACGAGGACATCAACGCACTGAGCAGGGGAGAGAAGAGAAGGCTCGCGCTGGCAAGCGTTATTGTGACAAAGCCAAGAATGCTAATAGTCGATGAACCCGCAACTGGCCAAGACTACAAAGGTTCCACGGAAATAATGGATCTGCTTACCGAAATAAACAGTGCTGGAGTCACCATTATGGTCATCACCCACGACATGAGACTCGTCGCCGAGTATACGAGAAGGGCGATCGTCATGAAGGAAGGCGGGATCCTGTTTGACGGAACTCCTGAAGAACTATTCCAGAACGACAAGCTCATGGAAGAGTCATCGCTCGCTCCACCTCAGCTGGTAAGGATTTCTCGTAAGCTAAAAGACTCCGGAGTTCTGAAGGACATTCTACTGAATGCCAAGGAATGGTTGGATCTTTTCAGATTCGAGAGCGAGAAGAAGAATTTTGAGGCTCTCAAGTTTGTAGATCTTAAGAAGTATGCTAAGGACCTTGCGGCAGATGTTTTGAAAAAATTTGGACGGCCCGAGAGTATCGTGTACATCGAGAGGGGGGGTATGGTCATAGGGAGACTGCTCAGCGACTTCCTCTCAACCAGAAAGGTCTATCCACTCCGGGCCAGCTACTATACCGACGATGGAATCCCCATGTCACGCGTCCACATAAGCGACTTCGAGTTTGCAATTTCTAGAAATGGTGGCTATATACTCCTAGTCGACGATATCGCCGATACCGGGAAGACTCTTAAAGCAGCTAAAGAGGAGCTGGAGAGAAAGACTGGAAGAAAAATAATAACCGCAACAGTTGCATACAAACCTCAGTCGGTCATGAAACCCGATGCATACGTTTACAACGTAGATAACAACACATGGATAGTTTTTGATTACGAGGAAATTGAAACAATTTCCAGATTCATGAGAAAAGACAACAAGGAGGGCCTGAAGTTCATGGAGGAAAATTTCTGAATCTCTGTCATCACCCAGGATATTTTTACAAAAAAGCGACATAAACCTAAATGTAAGCAAATCCATGAGGTTGTATGCCAGAGCTAAAGGGAATAATCACGCCAGTTATAACTCCATTCAAGGGGGATACGATAGATTACGATGCCATAGATGCACTGATGGATTTTCTGGGTGAAACGGGAGTCCAGGGGGTATTTCCAATGGGATCCACCGCAGCAACCCCAATTATTTCAACGGAACAGCACGTGAAAGTTCTAGACTACTTTATGGACAAGAAGAAGCCAAACATGTATTTTCTTGGAGGAATAGGGAGAAACGCAGTGGACGATACACTGACGATCGGGCTGTACGCTAAGGAGCTGGGGGTAGATGCAGTCTCTATAGTCACTCCTTACTATCTCAGGATGTCCCAGGAGTCTCTTTATCGATATTACGAGAAACTGCTGTCTCAGTTAGACATTCCTGTGCTGATCTACAACATTCCCCAGAACACAAATAACAACATCGAACCACAAACGGTTCTTAGGCTGAAAAAACAATTCAGCCAAGTGGTTGGGGTCAAGGACAGCAGCGGCAACTTCTCCAACTTCTCTGCCCTGTTGGATGCCGTTGGCAAGGAAATAGCCGTCATACAGGGACAGGATGACCTGCTCTTGCCTTCACTGCTAATGGGGGCAGTCGGAGGGATTAATGGAACCTCAAATTTCTCTGATCTGTCAGTCAGGGTCTTCAACGAATTTGAGAAAAAGAATTTCGAAGCCGCAAGAAAGTTGCAAACGGTCCTGACCGAACTCAAGAGGTTGACTAATTCGCTAGAATTTCCACAGGGACCACTAGCGGCCTTCATAGAATTCGTATATCATAAGGAAACGGAGAGTCCATTCCCCCTTAAGGACATCGACCCGGAATCCAGGAAGGATTTCAAGGTGAAGGCGGATGAGATTTTGAAGAAACTGGAGACGTAAGTTATAAGTTGTAGGTTGGATATTAGAGAATATGGAGGCATACGGTGAGGCAGACAGGGTCGAGGATCTGAGGACCCTCAATTGCGGTGAGCCGTATATCTACATCAAGGGATCAATAAGACTTGCATCTAGGGAGCTCAAGCCCGGACAGACCCTGTTGTTAATCGTGCCGAAAGAGAAATGGGTTTTGCAGGATGAGACTTTCAACACAATCCTCGAAACGAGCAAATTTGAGATAGTAGAGAGCAGGTACGAGCCGAATGTTGTGCACAAACTGAGGAAACTCTAGAGATGAGATGCTATCTTTTCATGGTGAGTTTTACGATCTCAGACAGATCGACTATCTGCGTTCTGGAGGAAAACATAAAGCCTGCACTGGAGGAATTCATAAATGTGGATCCTTCAGATAGATGGATGGTGGAAGACCTAATCTCACGATTTGCAAGGAAAGAGGCGATAACGAAGGACGATGTCACTGTTGGCTATCTTTTACTTTCGACCTCAGAAAAGACTGTAGAGGTCAGCTTCAAGGAAGAGGGAACCAAGAAGATTATGGAAGAGCTGAAGGGAATAGCGGAAAAGGACGGTTTCAAGTTCGTTAGCTGAATAATTTTAGGAGATCTTCGAACCTATCTGCCGTAAGATAATCCGCCTTGAAATCAAAGTCCGAGACCTTCCCGAGACCAAAACTGACCCAAACCGCTCCCATGCCAACCTCGTTTGCGCTCTTCACATCGCCCGCTCTATCCCCTATGTAAAAAATATCCTTTGGGTTCTTCCCCGATCGTTCAATGATAATCTTCAGCCCCTCCACCTTGTTTTCAATCGGTCTATCTCCGCAAACGACGTATTTGAAATCTACACTGGGAAAGAAACGCCTGGTGATTTCGAGAGTGAGATTGAAGTTCTTGAGTGTCAATATTCCCAGTTCATGCCTTACCTGAAGCTTCCCAAGCACATCTGGCGAATTTTCAATAGGTCTTGTGTCGTTAGCGAATGTATTGAAGTAACAATCCACATAGTGCTTCATTATCTCGGGTGAATCCTTCTCTGAAACCCCAATTCTCTTCAGTATCTGAGTAAGCTTCAACACCCCAATAAATTTCGATACCTCTCCAACTTCATAACCAAATTTTCCAGCAGATTCCCTGAAACACCTCACTATAGACTGCTCAGAATCTACGAGAGTACCGTCCATGTCAAAAACAAGGAGAAACCCCACAGAGAGCCATTATCTTCTACAATAAATTCTTGTATGTATCGTCCAGATGAACTGAAAACGTTATTAACTATACTATAATAACCTAAGAAGGTGGAAACAGATGGGATTGTTAAAGGATAAAGATAAACAATATCTAAAAGACGAGTTCAAGAAGAACCTGAAAAATGAGGTAAAGTTGTACGTTTTTACCTCCGAGGACGATTGCCAATATTGCGATCAAACAGTCGAAATAGCCAACGAGCTGATGGAGACATCGGAACTGATAAAGGTAGAGAAGCTCGGACTGGATTCTGAGAAGGCAAAGAAGTGGAAGATCGAGAAGGCACCAACTACAGTGGTCACGACCAACGGTGGCAGCGAACACGCAAGGATCAAGTACATTGGAATCCCGATGGGTTATGAATTCTCTTCACTCGTAGAGGACATAAGAAGAATTTCGAGAAACGACCCAGAACTAGAGCCCTCCATCCAGAAGAAACTTGAGTCCATCGACAAACCAGTTACGATCAGGGTCTTCGTTACACCCACATGCCCGTACTGCCCGAAGGCCGTAGGCACAGCTCACAGGTTCGCTCTTGCAAACAAGAACATAACGGGTGAAATGGTTGAGGCAACAGAATTTCCAGCATGGGCAGATGAGTGGGGAGTCTCTTCCGTACCTCACATAGTGATCAATGGAGATGTCTCGTTCGTGGGAGCATATCCTGACGAGAATTTCGTCGATTACGTGATCGAGGCATACAAGAAAGTAGGTAACTGAACTCGATAAAATCGTAAGTTTTTAATTCTCCGGAGCATGGAGAGGAAGACGGGGGCCGTAGCTTAGCCCGGTAGAGCGCCTGGCTCATAACCAGGTGGTCATCGGTTCAAACCCGATCGGCCCCACTTCCCTTTTCCTTTTGTTTCTTGAATATGAAGATATACTCGTGCTTGAATACGTAGAATCCCCCCGCAAGTGCCCTATATCTCCAGAGCTCTTTTTGATCTCTCTTTCCCCTCGTATCGTCGAAATTTTTGGTTATTATTCCGGTCAGTTTGTATCCGTATTTCATCACTTCCTGCATGCTGTAAAATCCCAGGGGGATCCACTCGCCGTCCCGGTACGTGTCCCCTATAACCAGGACAAGGTATCTTCCATCCTGAAGAACTTTGGTCGTACTCCCTACAACTTTTCCAAGTTTGCTGAGGAATTTCCGAATTGAGCCAGCGTTAGAAAGATCTTTCGCATCCTTGCTGAATTTGATTATGTCAAAGTATGGGGGGTGCATTATTACCAGCTGCACCTTTGTAGTCCCATTTTTTCTACACAGCTCTGTAAAATTCAGACTGGTGCTGTCTCCCTTTTTCAAAATGGAACTGGTTCCAAAACGGTTTGGTTCGTCATTCAGAAGGGGCAACGTCCTATCAAACGTGGATTGACTTATCTCGACGCCTATTCCATTTCTTCCCAGACGAATGCATTCTATGAGAGTCGTTCCGCTTCCAGCGAAAGGATCCAGGATCCAATCCCCCCTTTTCGTGAATCTCAAAATTACCTGATGAGGTATCTGCGGAACAAAATTTCCCCAGTACCAACCTAGGTGTGAACCTGAGGTATCTCTCCTGTCGAACATCCACAGGCTATCGGTAATGACTTCATCGTACTCCCTCCATCTGTAGAGATTGATGTCGTTTATTCCATTAGTCTTAACTGCAGTAAGTGATTTGATCAACCTCTTAACATAGTACTTAGCTCTCTCTATTGTTTGTGACTCCAGTATCTGTGTTAGGTCATCACCAATTGGGACATAGTTCAGCGCCTTATCCGATTCAAGCACAACCTCTCTACCAGACTTTTGTTTTAACTTGCGAATCTCATCTTGTAGTTGTTTCTTGTCACTTGCTTTCAACGACTCTTGAAGCGTCTTCACAACGCGGGATATATCAACAGGTCTTCGTTCTTCTTCCGTCCCTTTCTTAGCTCTTCCTCTCAAGTCTGAAGACCTCAACCCCATCTAAAGTTTCATCAGTTCCTTCTATTTTATGATATTCAGAATCTTGACGTCACACTACCATCTTCTCAGCAATCTGAGAAAATCACTTATTTCTCAACCTTAACACGTGATCGAAGGCGTGGCCCTTGCTAATCTCTGCCGTGGGTACGAGATTTTTCATCCATTGTATATATTTAATTTGTAAGAAGTTCAAAAAGCGAAAAAGATGGTGTCCGAAAATCAAAAATCCAATCAGCGACTCAGTTTTTGATATCTCCCTCTTCCAACGAATTTGATGTAGCCACGGTCCCTAAGAAGTTGAAGTTGCTGTCTGATTTTGTCCCTAATGTGTTTATTGTTGGGGAAGAGATTCTCAAGATACGAATCGAACGAATAGATGTCATCCAAGGTAAAGTCCTCAGGTAGTCTCTCTACCAGAAGCATAACTTCAGATATCCATCCGCGACTCTCCAGATTTCCTTTGAGAATTCTTTCAATAGACAGCCATTTATCCATCACTACTTTCTTCGGAACAATCTCTGTCCTCTGGATCACAGGTATTCTCCATATCTCGGGTATCTTATCTAACAAAATATTGGCTCCAACCCAATCCGCTCTTCGTGCAGTTCTTGTGAGCGGAACTCTCTTGATTATACTATTTCTTGTGACAGATAATCGATGAATGAACAACCCGTCCTGCACCAATTTTCTGCCCAAATCGTAGTGGAGCAGGATTAGAGACGGAAAGGTTCCTTTTTCTAAACTGGAAAGGGATGCTTGATATGATGCTCCTGTGATTATTGAGGGGAAATGGTTGTGAGGAAATGATTTCGTACTCTTCAGTTGAAAGTTATCCTTGGAAGGTATTGGTAATACCTGGAAATTTTGTTCATAATGGTCACAGTAAAAGTCGTTGACCTTTGTATTGTTCCCATAAGGTTGCAAAGGAAGTCCACACCTGGGACAATAGATGTTATGACTTGCCCATTTCTCTGTCACATTCCTTGCGATCTGAGAAGGATTCTTGTAAATCTTGAATGCTTCTGAAAAATAAGTAGAAAGGTCAAGTTCCATAAGAATAAAACCCGCTATGATCTAAATGTTTTTCAGCTTTGATGTTAAAGCGCCGCTGATCGCTCTCGTACCAAATTCGGTCCTGAGCAGTATCATTATATACCACCGCATTATACTAGTCCGTGACCTTCAAACCCAAGTATAACGCCCTGAGAAAAGATGAAAAAGTGATGCGTTGGTATCGCAATTTGCGACAAGGTAGCCCGATTACAGGAGATATATATCTCAGGACTTTCGGTCTCTACTGTTCTCTGAACAAGACTACCCCAAAACAGATAACAGAAGATGCAAGAACGGGAAAGTTGAGGGATAAATTTATCGATTTCGTGGATGGAGAGGGCAAAAGGGGGAAGGCCGGATCTTATACGGTCAAGTTCAAGAAAGTGCTCAATTCTTGGTGTCTGTTCAATGGATACGAGCCCAATTTGAAGCAGGTGAGGATCCAGGGAGCGAACATTGCCATAACAGTGACCGAAGAAAGGCCACCGCAGCCTCAGGAGATAAATCTCATCCTGAGGAACGCAACGACTAGAGGGAGGGCTATAATATCTCTTCTGGCATTTTCTGGGTTAAGGCCGGAATCGCTTGGGAATTATGATGGTTCAGATGCCGTCAAAATCAAGGACATTGAAGGAATTGCTGTAAAACCAGATGGAGTCGACTTCTCAATTCTTCCTGCCAGGTTAAATGTAAGGCAGTCAAAAGTGCAGCTCTCAAAGAAGGGGCACAGATACTTCACTTTTATCGGCGAACAGGAGGCAAAATACCTGAAAGACTATCTGGATATGAGGATAAGATCGGGAGAAAATTTAAATCCGGAATCCCCAATCATAACCAAGGACACCAGAGGCTCATCTGTAAGGAAAAGCAGTATATTGGCTACCGCGTTTCTGCTCAGGGACGTCAGAGATGCTGTTAAGCATTCCGGCCTTAAATTTCGCCCTTACGTATTGCGGGTATACTTTTCTTCCGCGCTTGACATAGCCGAGGCTAAAGGTACTGTGTCGCACAACTGGAGGGAGTTCTGGTTCGGGCATCAGGGGGACATGTCAGCAAGATACAGCACCAATAAGGTCCTTCCGAAGGATACCATAGATGAGATGAGAGAGACATTCAGGAAATGCATCAGATACATAGAGACTGAAGAGGGAGCCATAAAAGGAAACGAAACTGAAATGAAGGCTAAAGAAACTATGCTGCTGGTTGCTGGATTCAAAAGGGACGAGATCGAGAAGGAGAATATGCTTGAGATGGACGCAGAAGAACTGGGAAAGAAGGTAAGGGAAAAGATGCTGGGTGCGATGGCAAACAACGGTCATAATCAAAAAGTTATTCCAAGGGGAGAGCTGGAGCATTACATAGAAGAACTCGGATGGGAATGGGCCACCAATATAGACGATGGGAAAGTAATAGTTAAGTTGCCAGAGAAATTTCAACAGTGAAAAGGCTTAGACTTCCGAGGAAGTGTTGCAGAAGTGGACTGACCGAAAAATACTACTTTACTTTTTTCACTTCATCCGCTGTGTTTAATGAATAACTAAGTCATTCGTAGTCCTAAGTTCTTCATCTCTTCTCTCCTGGGTACAACTTCCCACTCCGATACACTCGCACCC
>JAKBNO010000060.1 GCA_021831005.1 Thermoplasmata archaeon | reverse complement strand
ACCTAACGAATAAAGGATGTCCGCCTTCAGTTCATCCTCCACCGGAAGATCATAAACAACGCGGTGAAATTGCTCTACTACATCCTGCCCGGAAATTCCCTGCTTGATAACTGCCTCTTCAAGCATTGATCTAGCCTTAGATATATCCCCCTTCAGGGCCAGCGTCAGCACCTGTACCGCCCAATCCTTGTGAACCAGACCAGCGGCCTCGTAAATGGAATTTACAGTAATTTTCGGCGAATAAGTGGCCGCAACTTGGAGAGTATTTATTGCTTTTCTCATGTCGCCGTACGATAACTCTGCTATAACATCCAATGATTTTTTCTCGTAATCTATTCCTTCCACTTTCAGTATTTCTCCAAGTGCAGATACTACGGATTCTGTGGGCAGGGCCTTGAATCTGAAGATGGCTGTCCTCGACTGGATTGGCTCAATTATCTTTGATGAATAATTGCAGGAAATAATGAAACGTGTCGTTCTGGTGAAGTTCTCCATGGTCCTTCTCAGGGCCGCTTGCGCTTCATCGGTCATATAATCTGCTTCATCCAGAAACAGAATCTTGAATCCAAGTGGATTGTTAGGGAGGATCCTTGAATAATCTTTCACCGTCTCCCTGACCATCTTAATACCTCTATCGTCAGAAGCATTCAGTTCCAGGAAATTCTCTTTCCACTCTTCTCCGTAGAATTCCCTGGCGAGAACAATAGCAGCAGTCGTCTTCCCAGTGCCTGGAGGACCAGCAAACAAGAGGTGTGGTATGTTCTTCTGTTTTATATAACTCTTGAGTCTCTCCACAACGACTGACTGACCGACAACTTCATCGAGTTTCTTCGGCCTGTACTTCTCGATCCAGA
This sequence comes from Thermoplasmata archaeon, assembly GCA_021831005.1. GTDB lineage: Archaea > Thermoplasmatota > Thermoplasmata > Thermoplasmatales. The sequence continues at coordinate 1,656 of JAKBNO010000060.1, read as the reverse complement.
TTTCGTCCATTTCCTCTGGTAATCATTGTTTACATCTAAATAATCTTTCGTTGAATGACCTCAGAATGATTATATATTCTGAATCATTTTCCTGAAAGGTAGTATAAATGGTAAGAAAGCCGGGAAGGATGTATAGGAAAATAACCGGACCCGCGTATACGAAGCGAGAGTACATGGGAGGAGTCCCAGCATCAAGGATACAGCAATATGTCGCTGGAGACATCAATGGAAATTTTGATCTTGAGCTGAGACTAGTCGCAGAGGAGTCGTGTCAGATTAGACACACTGCGCTTGAGGCAGCCAGAGTTAAGTCCAATCGATTGCTTATCAAGGACTTTGGAGAAAAGGGGTATTTCATGAGAGTCAGACCATTCCCACACCACGTTATCAGGGAACACAAAATGGCTACCGGTGCAGGAGCAGATAGAATATCGAGTGGCATGAGCTTGGCTTTTGGAAGACCAGTTGGAACTGCAGCAAGAGTCAAGGCAGGTTCGACAATCTTGATAGTTCGGATACCCAAGTCTGGAGAAAATAAGGCGAAGGAAGCACTCAGAATGGCCTCCCACAAGATACCTACCCCCTCAAGGGTGGACGTGATAAACCTCGCTAGTCCGTCTTGATTTTGATCGTATTCTTGAACTCTTTTTCTATCATTGATAATTCTGCTTTTCCGATTGCGTCTTTGTTCAAAGACAGGATGAATATCCCGTTCTTGTCCAGGACCTTGTCTTTTAAGACGGTCAGGAATCTGATCACGTTCTGGACAGAAGTCGAAGTGGAAAAGATGTAATCTAAGCAATCCAGGTAAAGGACGCTACGTTCCTTCAGGTTGCTTATGACATATTCCTGCATCTGGCTCAACTGGGTCGGGTTGAACCCTCCCAGCGACTCATCGTAAGTAATGAGTGCGAATTTTACGTTACCAAACGATGTGAGTCCGCTCTTGGCATCCCTGCTCATCACTATGGCTGGAAAGCCCTGCGTCACCACGCCGGATATGATCTCCATCCCCTTCAGGTTCCTCTTTTCATAAATGAGGTAGGTTTCACCATAAACCAGTTTCACCGCCGTCTCCCCATCTTCGCCCGAGTACTCCCTTTCCAGACGCTTTATGAATTCTTCGTTCACTCCGTGAGCTTTGGCTGCTAGAATGGCGAATTTGATTCCGTCCTTGTAACCTTCTTTGTATACCTTATTGTCACTCATTTCTAGGCAATTCTAGATAAGATACAACTTCTTGAATGATTCGTGCGGCAAGCATAGTGGTATTGCCGTTATCGAAAGTTGGCGTAATCTCATTTAGATCCAGACCTACCAATTTATCTCCAACAGAATCCAGGATGTCCATTACTACCATTGGATTCAGGCCGAACGGCTCAGGCGTTCCAACCCCCGGTGCATAAGCAGGATCGAAACCATCAAAATCTATTGAAAAGTAGATTGGTGATTTGCCGAATTCGTTGAGGAATGTCTTCAACTTACTGCTGTCGGAATTAACTTCAAAACTAGTAAAATATTTCTGCGGACCATCCCTAATTTCTTCCATCGACACCGAACGAATACCTACTGACACCACATTTTCCTTTCCAACTATTTCAGTTGCCCTTCTGGCAACGCAAGCGTGTGAATTCTTTGCCCCCATGTAAGAGTCCC
>JAKBNO010000056.1 GCA_021831005.1 Thermoplasmata archaeon | reverse complement strand
ATCCAACGGTTCGTACTCAATATACCTCTATGATGGAGCGAGTTTGAGCAGCACCAGCTTCATTTCTCCTGGTTATACCGTACAGTCATCTTCACCCACCAATATTGAACTTCAGGCTCTGCCCGTAAATGTTTCTGTCTACGCGTCGTACTCCGGAAGCGTTCCAATCAATCTCTATCTGAATGGCACACAAGACTACGTGATTACGGGCACTCACTACTTCAACCGCACAATGTTGCCCGGAAACTATTTCATGACTTTCTCTCATCCGGGGACGAGCGTCACCTCCTCCCAGAATATCATTAGGGTTGGTCCTGGGGCTTCGCCTCAGGGCTTCAACACTAACCTGACCGTGATGGCCAGACTGAATGTCGACCCGGTCCAGGAGGTCTATGTCTTCAGTAACGGTACTCTCGTATCCACAACGCTGAACACCACACTGCCGGTAGGTACCTATACGATCTATGCTTATAGCGGAACAACTGCAGCACTCGAAAAGATATACCTAACGAAAGACACGAACGTCTCACTGAATTTTAAGACGGCCTACAACGTCACCCTTTCTGCTTCTCCGTCGGGTAACATCACCATAGGTTCTTCGTCAGGAAATGTGAGCTGGGGGAGCTCTATTCTTCTGCCAAAAGGAACTTATTCCTTTACCATTGAAAAGAACTTCAACACTTCTTACATATATTATGCCTCCACTACAAGTTACATTTCTTCCCCACAATCAATCACACTAACGGGTAAACTTGTTGAAGCGCTTTCCAACGTTTCTATGAACTTTACTTACGGTGGCTCAACACTCAACGCCGGAACATATTACATCCAGGGACCAAAGAACGTGACAGGAATGGTGGGTTCGGGAACGATATCATTACCCCGCGGGAACTACTCCATCTACGTGACCTCCGGCAATCTCGCATATTTCGGCGGATTCGATCTCACGAGCAATGGCCTGAATATGAATATGGCCCTGCATAAGGCGTATCCCCTTAACTATGGAACATACCTGAACAATTCATCATATTCCGGGATGGTTTCGATCAAGAGCGATGCACCTTATTATCTCCATTCATCGGGAATCATAAATCTGCCAAACGGCACTTACACATTCAGTGCCACCACGGTCTATTCGTACTACGGGTATCTGGACAACTATTCGATCAACCAGAATGTAAAAGTGTCGGGGGTAAGCTCTGCCACACTAGCATTCAAGCTAAACCTGGTTGAGAAGGCATCGTTCTTTGCGGAATCGGGTGAACCGCTTCTCTCTGCGGGCCAGTCTTATACCTTCCCGCTCCTAATAACGAGCCACGCAAATGTCCCCTTGAAATTCACGATCGGTAATTCGTCGACATTCTACGTAAGCGGCAATGCAATAACGCTGCTGCCGAACACTTCAGGGGAGACCAACGTAACGATCAAGGTTCCATCTGGTGAGACTGCCGGCTCACAGAGTGTCGATGTTAGGGTCTATTTCGGAAACACGTTCCAGAATGTCCAAGTCAATCTCACGGTAAATAAGGTTCAGGACATAACTGCCAAGTTGAGCAACAGTACCGGCAAGGTCGTTGGAAATGTGCTGGAGATCCCTCTGACGATATACAACACAGGCAATGTACTGACCACAATCAATGCATCGATCCTCAATCAAGGACTGTTGACCTCGAATGGCATAACGGCGACCTTCAACAATTCTGGAAACTTCACCACTTACGTTGCATCAGGCAGAAACACCACGACGTACATCTTCATCAATTCTACCTCGGGAAAATCACTGGTTGGTCAGGAAATTTCCGTGCTTATAAGCTATGGAAACACCACAAAGATCGTCACAGTCACGCTTGCGACTCCGCAGCTGAAGTTGAGCACCGGGACCGGAACCGGGCACGACCTTTCCCCATACTCTCACCTCACCCAAGACTATTACATCTACGCTTTCTCGGCCTTCATCGTGTTCGCAATGGTAGCGGTAATGTTGATATTCAGAAGGAGGTTCAGATCGTGAGAACACTCATTGTGAGCCTGATAATTATCGCTCTTATTGCTGGTTCAGTACTAGCCGTGGGTGCGAATGCCACCAATCAGACCACAACAGGTCCAGTGACAGTCACAGGTCCTTCAACTGTTGCAATCAGCTCAAACTTCAGTTATAGCATTAACGTGCAGCAGATCTTCAAGAACTACTCGATAACGATGATCATCTCCGGGTACAACCTGACGGGTGCATCCCCCATATCTCCCACGTACAGGACCGACATCAGGGCTGGTCCTACAGTTTTCAATGTCACTGCACCTTCGGTTGAAACGACGATGAGGCTCCTTTTCCAGGTTACAGGTTACATGACAAACGGACAGACCTTCGTTTACAACACGACATCGAAAGTCACAGTAAAGCAATACACAACACTAAAAGCAACCATCAACAACACTTCCGACTTCAACCTGACTGCGATCAACGTGACATTCAATGTCAACGGGAAATATGTAGGGAGTGAATTGGTGAACGTTTCCAGCCACGCCACGAAGAACGTTTCATACGACTGGGTATCGGGAGAGCTCCCTACTGGGGTCTATACCGTTTCTATCATTCTCAACAACAGCATAGCAAATCTTCAGAACGGAAACTCCTATACGTTCCAGATCCAATCGGGGAACCCATACGCGATTTACATCTACATCGGGATCGTCGCTTTCTTCGCAATCATCATCGCAGTTCTCTTCATCGCAAGCTACTACGCACGTAAGAGAAGACCCAAGTGGAAGAAGTGATCAGAGAGGATATCGTCGCTGAGGGCAATGTTTATCGCGGAACCAAAATCCTCTCCCCTCTTTATCGTCCTAGAACTTCCGCTCTCATCAACTATCTGCAATCTGAAATCCACCAAGCTCCGTATGATCTGGTTCCTGTATCTCCTGTCCCCGTTTCCTACCTTAATCAAAAAGCTGCTGTACTCGCACTCCCTTCGGACCTTGAAAACGTAGTCTCTTATCTCCCCGACGTCGTAGATGCTGCGCTTGTCGATGACCACATTATTTGCCAGCGTTGCAACCCCTGGGGTAGGACCCGGGTCTATGCCAACAACTATTTTTCCAGAGTTCTTTGAACGAACCAGCTGTTTCAACCTGAATTCATCTACCCCTTTCGTTTGGAACACGTTTCTTCCCCTGAGCTCCATGTCTGTGAAAACGACGTCGAATCCGGTGAAATTGTCTTCAGGTCGCAGAGATATGAAGGGCTCATTCATGCCCTTGAGCAGAGTCAGTAGTCTGTTATAAACCCTGAAATCCTTTGCCATGACTCCTAGCTTCAACGACAATACATGGCAAATGGTTAAAAATATTTTCCGTTGGTATTTATTTGCAGCACCCCGGGGTATCCTAGGAGACGTAATCTGCTTTCTTTTCCCTCTCTATTACTTCCAATTTGTCATTTGTCTCTATGTATATTATGTCTATCATATTTATGAGGTAGTTCTTGTCCTTGTCTGCCAGGTAAAGGAGTGGCTGGAATGTATCGGATAACCCCTTAAATTCTCCTTCAAGCGCCTTTATCTCGTTTCCCGACCTCAGATATATCTTCACTTTGGAACCTTCCTTCAGGCTGAAATTCGGAAACTCTTTCATGTCATCTGATAGTTCGGGGTAATAAAAATTTATTTCACGATCAGGACTGCGCACTCTGAGTTTGCAGCTACCCTTTGGCTCACGGAGCCTAGGAATACTCCTCTCAGGAATCCCCTCTTTCTGTTCCCTATGACAATGAGGTCCGGATCTGTGACTTTAGCAAGGTCAAGAATTTCTCTCGCAGGATCTCCCTGCTTGAGATATGTCTTGAGCTTCATTACTCCATTGGAGACGGAATAATCCTTGGCATGATTTAGTATGGTTTGTCCTCCCTCTTTTAGGGTCGCAAGTCTTTCAACAATAGTCAAATCACCTGTCGGGTTTTCTCCGGTCACGTATTGAACTGGATAAGGGACCACCATCACTATTTCCACTTCCAAGCCAGATTGGACCTTTGCCAGGCTTATTCCCATATCAAGCGCTCTCATAGAGGGCTTGGTACCATCTATTGCGACCAGAATCTTGGACAAAGGCAGTATGCCTCTCGTCTTTTGATCCATGCTTGAATAATGATTACATGACATATAAAATGTGTCCTGATCATCCTGAAATATTATAATACCAACGACTGATTTGACTCAAAGATGAATGCCAACCTCATTCTTGATAGGATAGAGAAGATGGTCGATCCCCACATTGCGATCTGGGATGATGCATTCAGGATACTGATAACTGGAATTATGTCTACGAGGACAAAGGACGAGGTCACGGACAGGGCCAGTCTTAGACTCTTTTGCAGATTCCCGTCGATTGAAAAACTCTCCAGAGCTTCTCCCGCTGTCGTTGAGGGTTTGATAAAACCAGTTGGATTCTACAAGAATAAGGCAGTAGACATAGTCGAAACTTCAAAGATGATTATAAGAAAATTCCATGGAAGGGTTCCGGATAGCATGGAAGAACTTTTGGAACTGCAGGGAGTTGGACGAAAGGTTGCAAACATAGTTCTTTCGGAGGGAGTTGGTAAGGATGGACTGGCTGTCGATACCCACGTCCAGCGAATTTCATTCCGGCTGGGACTCTCGACTTCTGAAAAACCTGAAGACACGGAGTTGATTCTCAAGAAAAGAATACCAAAGCAAAGGTGGAACGAGGTAAACTCTTACTTTGTGGAATTTGGCAAGAAGATTTGCAAACCAATCACTCCCTTGTGTGACTTGTGCAGCCTGAAAAGAGATTGCAAGTACTGGAGAGATCATGAAAATAGTCGTTGATGCCTCGTCACTCTTTTATGGCTTTCAGGTCGAAGGCAATAATGAATACATAATCACCTCCGCCGTGCTGGATGAGGTGAAAGGGAGGAAAATGAAAGGTAGCCTCGAAACGGTAATTGAATTGTTCAGGATCATTGAACCGAATAAATCAACAATCGAAGAAGTCAGGAAGACGGCAAAACAGACCGGTGATTTGGATCAACTGAGCGCCACAGATATGGAACTCATAGCCCTAGCAAAGGATTCCGATGCGACCCTCTTGACGAATGATCTATCCATACAAAACGTGTGCAAGAGAATGAAGGTCAACTATCAATCATTCGGAGGGAAATCTATCAACACCGAGATAGAGTGGGGGTACAGATGCATTGGCTGCAACAGGAAGTTTGATAGATCGTTTAAAGAGTGTCCTCACTGTGGAAATGAATTGAAAAAATATCCAAAGAAAAGAAGGCCTATAACCGATTCCACTTGATCTCGAGAAATAGTATTTCTCTCTTCTTTTCCAGAAAGCATGCCTGGACAAATGTCTTCCTGACGGACTGAGCAATTCTAACTTTGGCAGCGAGGTCACGGGCAAGAGAGATTGATCCGAATGTCATCAGATATCTGGCGTGCGACGATTCTTTTTCATATATTCTAAATTCTGAACCGAACTTCAGTCCGCTTGCGACCTTCAATCCTCTTGATTCAAGCAGCTCTATCAATCCCTGATGCTTTCTGCGCTCGCTCACCGTTCCCCTCGAACCGTTGAATTCCAGTTTTCTTTTCATAGGAAGCCTGCTGACAGAATACAACAGGCAGCTTCCTTCTGAGTCCGTTATGGCCAAATAACAGGACCTGGCTCTCACGTTTTCGAAATCGATGCTTTCACTGTCCCGAAAGACCATGACTCTTGTACCGGAAGAGAACAGGGTTCCTTTCTTGATCACTGGTTTCAGTCCCTTAATTTTTAGAAAATGGTAAGCCGTTGCGACTTTCATTTCGTCCTGAGACAACATCTTAACGATGTGGTCCGAATTAACTTGCTCCGTTCCACTCCTTACCTCTATCTTCTTCCTCAGGAGAAGATCGAGTGATGTCATGAGGTCCAGGGAGAGCTTCTGCCCGACATTTCTGCCCAAAGATCCCTTGTTCCTTAGAGTGGAGGCATCTGCTTCATCCTCAATCATTACCCTTCTGTTTCTCAACTTTCCCTGGATCATCCTAAGTGAACACCATATCAGACAGATCAAGCATTAGCTGCTTGATGTTTTCTCCAGTCTTTGAGGAGACCGGAACGACTTTTATGTTCTTCTTTCCTAAGATTTTCTTGACGTCATCCACCCAGAAAGCAGCCGAGTAATGCAGATCTGCCATACACAGTGCAATGATTACCTTCTTGTCTGAAATAAGTGACAAAGTGTTTGGAAGATTTTCGATATCACTCTTGCTATTAGAATTAAGAGTCAAAATGTACGCAGATTTCTTTTCTGTCGTGGGAAGATTGTTTACCTCTTTGAAAAGGAAGGAAACGCTATCTCCGTCTCCCCTTGAAAAACTGAACTTCAAAAACTGCCCGGGTAGCTGCCCGCATTCATCGGTTGAGTCATAGATCATTCTGCACAGTAGACTTGTCTTTCCCGAACCTTTTGGACCTACGACTAGCACCTTGGAGATGCTGGGGGACACCTGCATATTAAGGTTCGAATCTAACCTCGTATAAAATACTTGTCGCTGAATATTTTAATTATTTTAATCGCAGTAAACGCGAAGTGCGTGCGGTTTTTTCTCTCTTTTTTCTGATGAATAATATGTTGTTCCTTTCTAGCATGATACGGGAAGAAAATTTCAAGGGAAAGGCTGAATTTTCTTTTCTTCTTGATTCCTTTTTTTATCACTTGCTTTCAGTCGTCTTCGTACGTTGCAACGCAACGCTTTCCCTGTATCCCATGTACAAACTACTCATTCCAATGACCCCAACCACCATTATGACAAGTACTGTCGCTACACCAATGGAACTGAGATTGGGTATAGGATTGCCTGTGTTGATGGCTATTCGATCTATGAAGGGGAATCCCAGCACAAGCGCTCCTATTGCAGCAAACGCAATCCCCCCTAGGTAGAGAGTTCGTGCAGCCGTGGACCTGCCAACATATTTTATCTGTTCCAAAGAGAGCTTTTTGACTCTCATTATGTTTGCAAAGGTCGCGCCAATGACCACCTGCATAACCATGGTTCCGAGACCAAAGAGAGCGCCTACCAGGGGAGCGTAAAATACGCTTGGCATCTGAGGGGCTAGGATGAAGGTTATGATCGTCGAGAATCCCCCAAACCCCCATCCAGCTATGAAACCGTGGAAGAAAGCCATCTTCGCTGGAACAGCTTTGACACTGCTTTCTACTTCCTGTATTGGAAGTCTCTCTGATTTGGTTGAGTGATGTACGTGTCCTCCGAATAATCTATCTAGAGGGATGTGTAAATCCGTTCCTTTGAGCAAGTAGTACCCCACGACGAACATTACTACCCCCACTAGAACGTACACAGGACCGTCAAGGTTGAATTTGATGTAAATAGTTGCAAGTCCGACAAATCCTAATGTGGTGAGTATTGCCCTCTGGACTGTGAATCCAGAGGAGAAGATAAAACCAGACTTCATACCGCCCTTCGTGCTGTAGCTCCCGATCGAGTAACTGAAAGTGATGGGCCAGGTGTGTTCATCTGGTGTGATACCGTGCATCAGTCCCAGTATGAATGCTATCAGAAGTATGAAATAGACAGAGAGACCGGTCGGGGGGTTCAGAATAAAACCTAGAAAAGACAATTCTATTCCACACCTATGATTGGTTTGCCGTGCGGACACATTTTAGGATTACCGATTGTGCGCAATATTAACCGTGCGTTTCTAGCTGGAATTATAAAATCTACTTCTGCGGCCTCTTCGCAAGCAGAGTTCTCTGACACACCGCTCTTGCATAGCAAAGATTCGTATGTCCTGTGAACCAGCAGAATCCCGCCCGCAATCTTCTTGCCAGAATCTGTGAGTATAGTCATTCCATCTACGGTTCTTGCGAGTCCCTTCTCCTCCAACCTTCTGATCACATTTAGAGCAGTTGGTGGCTTGATGCCAAGAGTTGAAGCGATCCGGTGCAAACGCATAGGGAAACCATTCTGAGAATCTTCATCGAGCGTGATTAAACAGTCTCTTTCACGTTTTGTAACTGTATTAGTATTATCTTCCACTTATTAGTATTATACTAACATTATTAAACCTTTTGTTTCGATACATCAGATTAGAGGATCATTCGATTCGCCTGATAGTCCTCATTGCTCGATATCAAGTGGCACAATCGTGTCTGAGATATCTGAGCTGTAAAGTCAGACTGTTAGAAAAGGATAAAACCGAGATGTAATTTACCACTGAAATGCCGTCAATGGTGCCTCGGAAAATATTCTTCGTTAAAGGAGTAGGGACACATCGGAGCCAGCTGGGATCGTTCGAAAACGCCCTAAGGGATGCAGATATCGCAAAATACAATTTGGTTGAGGTAAGCTCAATTTTTCCACCATATGCAGAAATGGTAGACAGGGAGGAGGGACTCAAACTACTGAAACCTGGACAGATACTTCACTTGGTACTGGCAAGAAATAGCTCAAACGAGCTCAATAGATTGATTGCTGCTTCTGTGGGATTTGCGATCCCTAGAAACAGAACTGTGTATGGATATCTTAGCGAGCATCACAGTTTTGGAGAGACATCGGAGGTAGCAGGTAAGTTCGCGGAGGAGCTTGCGGCAGAGATGCTTGCGAGCACTATGGGATTGAATTCTTATCAGGTCGATGAAAATGGGAAGTTCAGATTGAATGATGCGATTTTACTCACAAGCAACATAACGGCGTCCTCGACTGTGAAGAAAGAGGATGAATGGACAACAGTAGTTGCCGCAGCAGTGATGATCCTGGAGTAAGGTGATCTGGTGACATACGATTTCAATGCTTTAGAGGAGAAATGGTTAAAGAAATGGAGAGATGAGAGAGTCTTTGAACCCAAACCTGACGGAAAGAAATTCATGCTCACGGTACCCTGGCCGTACTGTAATGGTGCCCTCCACATAGGTCATGGCAGAACTTACACGGTCGGAGACATAGTTGCAAGGTACAGGAGAATGGCAGGATTCAATGTCCTTTATCCCATGGGATTCCACATTTCTGGTACACCCATACTGGCATTCAGCAAGAAGATAGAACACGGCGATGTGCCAACGATAAACCTCTACAAGAGTTATCTAGAACTTTACGGGGACGACCCTTCGAGAGTCGCAGAATTTTCGGTGCCTTCAAACATCGCATCATACTTTTCAGAGAAGATAATCAATGATTTTACAAACATGGGATTCTCTATAGATTGGACGAGAAAGTTCACTTCGGGAGAACCCATCTACAACAAGTTTATAGAATGGCAGTTCGGCATCCTCCAGGAAAAGAAACTGATCAAGATCGGGGACTATCCTATACTCTATTCCGAAGAAGAGGGGAATCCAGTTGGTGAGGATGACATACTCGAGGGCGACACGGATAAAGTCGCGATCACCCAATTCACGGGTGTCTTCTTCTATGTGGAGAATGACATCCTGCTTGCATCTACGGTCCGACCCGAGACGCTCGATGGAGTCACTAACCTATTTCTAAATCCGGACGGAAAGTACTGCCGTATAAGGATGGGGGGACAGTCATTTATTGTTAGCAAGAGGGCTTATGAGAAATTGAAACATCAGAGGGAGGTACAATTTGTTGGAGAAGTTGATGTCAAGAACTACTTCAATAAGAAGGCAAGGGAACCTCTCTATTCCAGGGAGATTCCCATTTTCCCAGGCAAGTTTGTAGATCCTGATATAGGAACGGGGGTCGACTACTCGGTACCAGCGCATTCCATATGGGACCACGTAGGGTTGTTGGTTATATCGGAGAAACCGGAGTACATTCAGGTGATAGATACCTTGGGTCACAATCTTGACATGGAAGAGGTAAGGAAGAAATTTGGAATTGCAAATCTCGACGATAGAGAGAAATTGGTTGAAGCTACCAAGTTCGTGTATGAACAGGAGTTCTACCACGGCAAGATCATCAGAGGCAAGTTCAAGGGAAGGGTCGTGAAGGATGTCAAGGACAAGATTACCGAAGATCTCGTGCAGATGGGGATTGCAATACCGGTGTACGAAACGTCCAGAAAGGCTGAAACCCGCGAAGGGAACCCGGTAATAGTTGCGGTCATCAAGAACCAGTGGTTCATCGACTATTCGATTGAGGAGTGGAAGGAAAAGGTCAGGGAGCTCATAGGAAGAATGTATCTGAGACCAGACAACCTGAAGAGTCAATTCCTGCAAACGGTAGACTGGATAAAGGAAAGACCTTGCGCAAGAAAGAGAGGACTGGGGACCAAACTCCCAATGGACAGGGAATGGGTCATAGAGAGCCTGAGCGATTCCACGATCTACACTGTTGTCTATACGATCATGCCCTTCCTGAGGAAGATGAAGTTCGAGGAAATAGACGGAGAGTTGTTCGATCACATATTGCTCGGAAGGGGTAACCTATCCGGGAAGAGCGAAGAAACGAGAGGACTGGCTTCTGAGGCGAGGAAGGAATTCCTGTACTGGTATCCGGTCGACCTCAGGCACACCAGTTATCCTCACATATCCAATCACCTCACATTCTACCTTTTCAACCACGTCGCAATTTTTCCACCTGAAGAGTGGCCAATTGGGGTATCAACCGGTGGAATGGTGAATTCGGAGGGGCAGAAGATGAGCAAGAGCAAGGGGAACGTCTATCCCCTGCTGACGATCAAACGGAAGTACGGAGCGGACCTCTTCAGAATGTACCTCGCCTCAAATGCTGACGTGTGGTATGACGTTGACTGGAGGACGGGAGAGGTAGAGAATTATTCCAAGAAACTCGAAAGATTCTATTCCCTCCTCGAAGAGGCAAGAAACGTCGAAGGGGAACCTGACGAGAGGGACCTGTGGTTAGCTTCGAGGATGATCGATAGGATCGCAGCGAGCTCAAAGAGTTATGAGTCCATGCGAGTGAGGGAGGCCACCATCGAATTATTCTTCAACGCACTGAATGATGTGAAGGACCTGGAGAACTTTTCTGGAAAGGACAGGGCACTCAGGGTCGTAAAAAAATTCGCAAAAGAGTGGGCACTCAGTCTTTCACCAGTAGTGCCTTTCCTTGCTGAAGAGATATACGAGATGTATGGCGGAAAGGGGTTTGCGTCGTCTCAAATTTATCCCTCAATGGAGAATCATTACAACGTGCAAGAGTCGGAGTGGAATTTCGTAGAATCAATTATCGAGGACTTCCGCAGCATAACGAAGGTTTCCACCGTTCAACCCAAGAGAATGGTG
>JAKBNO010000030.1 GCA_021831005.1 Thermoplasmata archaeon | reverse complement strand
CGACGGTACAGAAAATTTTGCAAAAATCGGAGGCAACTTGGCGGTTGCCATGTCCCTCGCAAATGCATTTGCGTCCGCTGACGAGCTGGGCATTCCACTCTTCAGATATCTGGGAGGGCTCAACGCGAGAATGACCACTCCGCTTGGCAACGTAGTAGGGGGTGGAAAACACGCAGTGAACGGTACGACAATCCAGGAGTTCCTGATAGCATCTCACGCAGATCGGGCATTCGATGCTATCAAGACGAACGCAATCGTTCACAAGAGAATAAAGGAGAGAGCTTCGAAGGAACTCGACATACCCATTGGAATGGGGGATGAAAAGGCATGGGTACTGCCGTTTGACGACGATAAGGTCATAGAACTGGTCAGGGAAGTTGCGCAGGAAGTTTCTGATGAGACGGGTTTCACGATAGAGAATGGGATGGACTTGGCCGCATCAAGTTTCTATGAGAACGGCCATTACGTTTACAAGGACAAGAAATTGACCAGGGCAGAACAGGTTGACTTCGTGGAGGAGATAGTCAAGGACAAAGGTTATTCCGTAATCGAAGACCCCTTTGACGAGAACGATTTCGAGAGCTTTGCTGAACTGACAAAGAGGGTAGGAAACAAGGCAACAATCATCGGAGATGATATTTACACCACGAATTACCAAAGACTTGAGATGGGAATCAGCAAGAGGGCCAGTAACGCAATTCTACTGAAACCCAACCAGGTGGGAACACTATCCAGGCTTCTGAAGACCTGGAGATTGGCCAAGGACCACGGAATGAGTTCGGTGGTCTCGCACAGGTCCGGGGAGACGACGGACTACTTCATCGCACATCTCGCCGTAGCCATTGGTGCAGACTACATCAAAACTGGTACTGTGGGTGGAGAAAGGTTGGCAAAATTAAATGAACTCGTAAGGATTCAGGAAGAAATGGGTGCACACTAATGAGTGATATGTTAGCATCAGAAGATATGTACAGGAATTCCGCGATTCATATCGGTACAAAGATAAGAAGCGCGGACATGAAAAAGTTTACTGCTTACGTTAACAAAGAGGGACTGAACATACTGGACATCAAGAAGATCGACGAGAGAATAAAGGTCGCGGCCAAGTTCCTTTCGAAGTTCGAACCGAAAGGGATAGTATTTGTTGCTTCCAGGGAGTACGCGAAGAAGCCGGTCAAGGCATCGGCCGGAGCACTTGGAGCGAAGTCCATGACTGACAGGTTCATTCCGGGATCTTTCACGAATCCGTCCATTTCTGGTTACATCGAGCCAGATGTGGTCGTGATCAACGACCCTGCGACGGATAACCAGGCACAGAAAGAGGCGATCTTGAACGGGATACCAGTTGTCGCGTTGTGCCACACAAACAACAGCACTACCTTCGTGGATCTGATTGTACCAGGGAACAACAAGGGACGGGAGAGCCTTGCACTGATCTACTACCTGCTAACGAAAGGAGTCCTCACCCAGAATGGAAAGGACGCTTCACAGCTTAAACAGGAAGACTTCCTGGCAGAACTCTAATCGGTTCTGCTCCTATTTTCATTCTTAAAATTCTTCAGGTTTTTAACAGGGCCCTTCAGACAGACGTAGAAATCCTCAGCGCATGGATTCATTAGCTGCATAGGGTTACTCTTTTGTGCCGGGAATCGTAAGAAAGCCTCACGTTAGTGGCTATTTCTATCCTTCCGAACAAGATGCACTGAAGGAGAAGATAGAGTGGGCCTTCACTCACTGGAATGGACCGGGTTACATTCCCCAGGTCAAGGCAATAGACCAAAAGAAGGGGATAATAGCTCCGCACGCAGGTTATGATTACAGTGCACCCGTTGCTGCACATTCTTTTGGTTCCCTTGCAAATTCCGGCAAGTACGACTATTATGTTGTGATTGGCCCTAACCACACTGGACTCGGTTCTCCCATCTCGATCGGTGACCAAGACTATTCAACCCCGCTTGGAAGGGCGAAGGTCAATTTGGAGGCGGTGAGCGACCTCCAGGATGACGTTGTCACCGTCGATAACATGGCTCACGTCCAGGAGCATTCGGTGGAAGTCGAGATACCATTCCTGCAGTACATCTACGGGGACGTTGAAATTGTACCGATAGTAATGATGGACCAGTCACTGGAAGCTGCCCAGCACCTGGCATCCAGGCTGAAAAAACTCAAGGGAAATTTTACCATAGTCGCAAGCTCGGATCTCAACCATTATCTGACTCTCTCCAGACTCAAGAAACTGGATGGACATTTTTCACAGGCCGTCCTCAATCGTGACATAAGGACCATTTACAGATATGAGTATTCGGGCGAGATCAGCGTGTGCGGGTTTGGGCCAATTGTTACTCTGCTCTCAACTTACGAAGGGAAGATAGATCTTCTGAAGCTGTCAAATTCGATTGCGATGACGGAATCGGAAAAGGGAGTGGGATACGCATCCTTTACGGTAGAGATGATCTAAATGACAGTAGCTCTGTAATTTCCCGCAATGGCTGTAACTTTTCTTCTAAAACTGAAGTCTGAGGAAAGATTCCAAATGTCGAAGACAGCAAGACTGCGTGTCCTTATACTTTTTTCTTCTCCTGGAATGGGTGTGTAGCTGAAGGGGTAAAGTGGTGTTGTGAGGTATAGCTTGGGATTTC